>JBBQGI010000001.1:0-90783 GCA_038322875.1 Candidatus Limnocylindria bacterium
GTCCGCCGGTCGCTAGGCACTCCTCGCAGCCCCGGCCCCGAGCGGGGACCGGGTACACGCCGCCGAGGTGATGGCAGACCGGCTCGAGGCTCACGCCGCGATGGTAACGGTCCGCTCCTCCGAGCCGCGCAGAACGGTGAGGGGCAGCGCCGCATCGGCCGCCAGCGAGCCCATCGCCTCAAACAGGTCGTCGGCGGTCGTCACCGGCTTGCCGGCGGCGGCGATGATCAGGTCGCCCTCGGCGATCCCCGCCTTCGCGGCCGGCGAGTCGTCCTCGACGTCGCGCACCAGCAGGCCGTCGCGCTCGTCGAGCCCGACCGCGCGTCGCAGCTGGCGAGCGACGTGGGCAGGAGCGAGGCCAAGCCCGAGGCGCCGTCGCTTGGGCGACTCGCCGCGGCCGAGCGCCGCGACGCGGTCCTTCAGCGCCGCGTCGGTAGCAATCGCCTGGTAGAAGCCGCTCCCCAGCCGGTTCGTGTTGATGCCGAGCAGCTGCCCCTCGCCATTGACGATGGGGCCGCCGGACGAGCCGGGCAGCAGGGGAGCGGTGTGCTCCACGGCACCCGCCACGCGGCGCCCGCGTGGGCCGCGGAACTCGCGCCCGATGCCGGAGACATAGCCGACCGTGACCCGCAGACCGTTGCCGGCCGGGTTACCGATCGCCACCACCGGCGAGCCGATCGCCAGTGCCGAGCCATCGCCCCAGCCGATCGCCGGCGCGTCCCCGGTGTCGACCCCGATCACCGCCAGGTCGCCGTCGCCATCGGCTCCGAGGACCTTGCCCTCCGCCTCGCGGCCGTCGGCGAAGAAGACATTGATTTCGTCGCCGTGGAGGTTGTGCGCGTTGGTCAGGACCTTGCCGGCCTCGACCACGACGCCGGATCCGCCGCGCCAGCGGTTGCCAAGGCCGACCGTCGAAGCGCCTGCGGTTGATGCGACCGATGCGATCGCCTTGCCGAGCTCATCCATGGGACCCATCGGTGTGTACTCCATCTGGTAGCGTGTGACTTGCAATGCGCAAGTTACCACTGCCAGATCGCCTGTCAAGCCCGATGCCGTACGATCCCGTCATGGCTGCCCACGACTCTCCCCTGGCCGCGGCGCTCGAGCGGGTGGGGGACCGCTGGAGCCTCCTCTTGGTCGAGGCGCTGCTGCCCGGGGCGCGCCGCTTCGGCGAGCTCGAGGAGGCGGTGACCGGGATCGCGCCGAATATCCTGGCCGACCGGCTGCGGCGCCTGGAGGCGGAACGGATCGTGTCCGCGACGCCCTACTCCGAGCGGCCGCCGCGCTTCGCCTACGCGCTCACCGACGAGGGCGCCGAGCTGGCCGGCGCGCTGCGTCTGCTCGCCGACTGGGGATCTCGGTCCTCCCGGGAGACCGAGCCCCTGCGCCACGCCAGCTGCGGCACGCCGGTCGAGGCGCGCTGGTACTGCCCCACCTGCGATCGCCCGGTCGAGGGACGCGAAGCGGAGCAGGTCCGCCGGATCTAGCTCTTGACATGTGACTGAACGGTCACATATAGTCCGAGCATGGAAGAAGTCTTCCGGGCCCTTGCCGATCCCAGTCGGCGTGCCCTGCTCGACGCGCTTCGCGAACGCGACGGACAGGCGCTCTCCGAACTGGAGGAGGCGCTGCCGGGGATGACCCGCTTCGGCGTCATGAAGCACCTTCGCGTGCTCGCCGGCGCCGGCCTGGTCACCACCGTCCGCGACGGGCGTCGAAAACTTCACTACCTCAACCCGGTTCCCATCCGGCTGATCCACGACCGCTGGATCAGCCGCTTTGCGGAGCCCATCGTCGGCCGCATGGCCGAGCTGAAGACCCGTTTGGAGGCACCATGACCGCACCCGACAACGTCTACGAGGTCGAGATCGCGACCACCCCCGAGCGCCTCTGGCAGGCGATCACCAACCCGGCCGACACCGAGCAGTACTGGTACGGCGCGCAGAGCATCTCCGACTGGCAGGTCGGCTCGCGCTGGGTGAGCCAATCCCCCGAGGGCGAGGTCTACCTCGACGGCGAGATCCTGGAGATCGACCCACCCAGACGACTGGTCCAGACCCTGCACGTCGTCCACGACCCGGCACCGGCCGCGGAGGCGCCGTCGCGCCTCGAGTGGCAGATCACCCCCATTGGTGACCGATGCCGGCTGACCATCACCCACACCAACCGCGGCCCGGCCACCACGGAGTACACCAGCGGCGGCTGGGACACGATCCTGGGCGGGCTGAAGACCCTGCTCGAGACGGGGAAGCCTGCCGCCGTGGCGATGTAGGCAAGGCCGCTAGAAGGGCTTGACCACCATCAGCCAGAGCAGGACCAGCAGGCCGGCGCCGCCGACCGCTGCGAGCTCCATGGCTCGCGGCGAATCCAGCAGTCTGGCCAGTTCGACGGGATCCGCCTGCTGGACAGGCTTGCCGTGGTCGTAGAAGCCGGCAATGCCCAGTGCGTGCCGGATGTCGTCGTGGTGCTTGATGCCACGGGCACCCATGTACCCGAACAGCACCACCAATACGGCGATCGAGATCCAGATCCAGGGGTGGCCCCAATAGCTGCCCACGAAGCCACCGGCGATCCCGGAGATCAGGAGCACGACGATCGAGAGGGTCGAGGTCGGCAGGCTGAATTTCGACAGGTCGAGGAGCACCGTGACGCGAGCTGGATCGCGCTCGCGACGCAGCTTCAGGGCGGTGAAGGCCGAGACGCCGTGCGCCAGGGCGAAGGTGAATCCGGCGCCAACGTGGAGGAGGGTGATCCAGGGCTTCCAATCCATCGGGCGAACCTCGGTGCGGTTGTAGAAAGGCCTATGCCGATGTGGCCGCGGGCTGGCGGACCAGCTGCCAGGCTCGCAGGCCGACGGTCAGCGTCAGCCAGAAGATGAGGAGCACGTTGACCGGGTGCAGTGCGGCTGCCAGCGGAACATCGGAGCGCAATCCGGGGAGGAATGGCTGCACGCCGACGCTGATCACCAGGGCCACGTTCCACCAGATGGTCCGCGCCCCGACCCGCGCGATGACAGCGACGATCAGCAGCAGAACCGGTCCAAGGTGGAGGATCCAGCCGAGGCTGCGATGTGGCTCGAAGTCCTTCGCGGCGTCGAACATGCCGATTCCCGCCAGGAAGACCTGCACGAGGATCGCGGCGAGGTAGCCCCAGACCAGGGCTAGGTAGAGGTATCGGGTTCCCGAGACCAGGGCAAGATCCCTCCGCTCGCAGCCCCCATGTCCCCCGTTTGGCGAACCCGCAGGATAATACTGTGCCGATGTCCTCCGCCACCCCTGCGTCCACCTTCCTGGGTGTTCCTGCGGCTCGGGCCGACGCGTTGACCGCGGGGGAGGCCGATGTTGCGATCCTGGGCATCCCGTTCGGGGTCCCGTATCCCTCGCGGTTGACGGCCGGCTGCGCGGATGCCCCGGGCGTGATCCGCGCCCGCTCGCAGCGACTCACCAATTTCACCGATCACCACGACTTCGATCTCGATGGGCCGATGCTGGTCGGCTCGCCACCGCTGCGCATCGTCGATGCCGGGAACGTACCGGGCTCGCCCGACGACGGCGCTGGCAACTCGGCGGGGGCCGAAGCAGCGGTTCGGGCTCTCCTCGTCGCCGGCGTGGTGCCGATCGTGTTCGGCGGCGATGACTCCGTCCCCATCCCCGTGCT
This sequence comes from Candidatus Limnocylindria bacterium, assembly GCA_038322875.1. GTDB lineage: Bacteria > Chloroflexota > Limnocylindria > QHBO01 > QHBO01 > CF-167. Next base: position 3,658 of record JBBQGI010000001.1, read on the forward strand.
GCGGGCGTATGCCGATCACGGGCCCCTGACCGTGCTGCAGGTCGACGCCCATCTCGACTTCCGGGACGAGGTCGACGGCGTGCCGGATGGCTACTCGTCGCCGATGCGCCGCGCGGCCGAGATGCCCCATGTCGAGCGGGTCGTGCAGGTCGGGCTGCGGGGCGTGGGCAGCGCCCGTCCTTCGGACGTGGCAGACGCGCGCGCGGCCGGCAACGTGCTGGTCACGGCGCGCGAACTCCGCGAGCGGGGGGTTGGGTGGGTGCTCGAGCAGCTGCCTCCGGGAGCATCGGTCTTTGTCTCCTTCGACATCGATGGGCTCGACCCGTCAGTCGTGCCCGCGGTGACCGCCTACTCGCCGGGCGGCCTCTCGTACGACGAGGCGAGCGACCTGCTCGGTGGCGTCGCGGCCCGATGTCGAGTGGCCGGCGCGGCCTTCACCGAGTTCGTGCCCGCGCGCGACCTGGACGAGGTCTCGACCATGGTGGTGCTGCGGCTGGTGATGCGGCTGCTGGCGGGGATCGACCGCTCGCGCTGACGACTACACTCGCGCGGCAGGCCGTCGTCCAACCAGCGGCCGCCGCACACGAGGGTCACCCTGCCATGGATCCGCAGCCGCCCGCCGAGACGCCTCCTGCCGAGACGCCGCCCCCGCCTGCACCTGCCACTGCCCCGGCGTGGACGCCGCCTCCCGCGCCACCGCCCCGGATCCGTCACGACGGCCTCGATCATGCTGATGGTGATCGGTGTCCTGGTCACGCTGTTCGGACTCTTCTTCATCCTGGTCGGCACACTCTTGGGCGGCGTCATCGACACGACGACCTTCCCCGAAGGATTCGGCAACCTGCCTAAGTCGATTGCTGGCGTCTTCGCCGTGATTGGGATCATCGTCGCCGGCTTCGGCATCCTGGAGGTGCTGTCGGGAATCTTCATGCTCTCCCGACGATCCTGGGCGCGCATCCTGGCGATCATCCTGTCCGTCCTCGGCGGCCTGGTGTCCCTGGGAGGGGTGGCCGGCGGCACCGAGCCGCGCGGCGCCATTGTCCTGCCGCTCGTCTTCCTGGTCTGCTACCTCTTTATCATCTGGGCGGCGGCCGCCCACGGGAAGTGGTTCGCCGGCCGCTGATCTGCCGCCTCAGCGTACGTCCAGGGTGGCGTTCCGCCGCGCCGATCGCTCCACGCGGTCGCCGTCATGCCGCTGGTCAGAACCAGTCCCGGGCGCGGAAGAAGAGCGCGGCACCGCCCATCGTCGCGAGCATGCCCAGCAGTGCCAACGGGTAGCCGAGCGGCGAGCTCAGCTCCGGCATGAAGTGGAAGTTCATCCCGTAGATACCGGCGATCAGCGTCGGCACCATCAGGATGACCGTGAAGGCGGTGAGCCGCTTCATGATCGCGTTCAGGTTGTTGCTGGTGACCGACAGGTTGGCCTCCAGCGCCGATGCCAGCAGGTCGCGCTGCAGGTCGAGCTGGTCGAGAACGCGGATGAGGTGGTCGTAGAGGTCCTGGAAATATGGCGCCGACGCGTCGTCGACGAGTGCCAGGTCGCGGCGCAGCAGGGCGTTGGCGACGTCGCGCTGGGGCGAGAGGTTGCGACGCAGCTCGAGCAGGTCGCGCTTCAACGACAGGATGTTGCGCAGGGTGTCGGTGGCCTGCCCACCGGCCAGGATGCGGTCCTCGAGGTCCTCGATGAGGTCGGAAAGCCGATCGAGGAGGGGAAAGTACTCGTCCACCACTGCGTCCAGGATCGCGTAGAGGAGCGCGCCTACGGTCCTGCCGACGTTATCGGCTCCCTGCCGGAAGCGCCGGTCGACATCCTCGATGGCGGGCGATGCCTGCCACCGCACGCTGATCAGGTAGCCCTGGCCGGTGAAGAGATGGAGCTCGCTCAGGTCGAAGGTCCGAACCGCACCAGCGGGAGGCACCACCTCGTAGCTGACGAGCATCTGCTGCGCGCCGTAGGTGTCGATCTTGGGCCGCTGCTTGCGCTTCTCAATGTCCTCCATCGCCAGTGGATGCAGGTCGAACTCGTCGCGCAGGAGGGCCAGGTCGTCGGCTGTCGGCGAGACGATGTCAAGCCAGACGACGTGGTCGGGCTTGGCTCGCAGCCCGTCGATGCTCTTCAGGTCCTCAGGCCCGAGCACGCGCAGCTCTCCGCCGGGGAGGCGCGCGAGGCAGGTCCGGTTGGGATATCCGTCCATGGCTGAAGGAGTCTACGCGGGCGCCCCGCTGAGCGGCTCAGGTCTGCCGGCGGAGCAGCCTCAGTGCGCCATCGCGCAGCTTGGCGTCGTCAAAATCAAGCAGCAGCGTGCTGCCGAACCAGCCCACCCGGAGGGCGGGACGCCGCCGCCACGCCTCCTGGATGACGCCGATCTCGATCATCCCAAGGCCGCCCAGTTGGGCAGGGATGGTCACCATCCGAGCGGCCGTACCCTGCCGCAGTATGAGGTGGTTGGCGCCAGCCGGGCCGACCTCCATGGTCGCTGCCTCATCGCTGATCTCGAACGGGGATGCGCCGGGTGGCGAGATCCGACCGGTGGCCCGGCAGGGGACGATGGCGGGATCGGCCTTCGCGGCCCCTTCCCGCCCAGCCGGATCGCCTTGGCCTGCGACGCGTTGCGCGACGAAGCGTGGGTAGCCAAGGCGCTGGCCCAGCAACAGTAGCCCTGCCAGCCCGCTGAACATGAGCGGACCCAGCCACAGGTGGTCGATCGGCAGGTTCGGGTCATGGTCGACGAAGGCCGTCTGGAGCACGAACGCCCAGCCCAGCAGCATGTGCGCCGGCGCGCTGCTCAACAGGCCCGCGACCGCATCGGACTCGCGCTGTTGGCGTCCGACGCCATGGAACGGCACCTGGGAGGGCGGATAGCCGGTGCGGAGGATCGCCCACCCGTCCCCCTGCGGATCGATCGCCATGTTGTCCCATGACCCGAGCCCGGCGGCGAGCGCCCGCGCGTCGCACGACCCGCGCCCAGCGCAGGTTGCCACCCCGTCTTCCGTTCGCAGCCGAAGACGTACGACCTCACCGCTCGCCAGGTTTGCGACGTCGCGCAGCGTCGAGATGTCGTGCACCTCCACATTCGGCTGCTCGATCTCGACGAGCAGCCGGGTCGCCGGCGACCCGGCGGGTGAAGTGACGCCCCGCCGAGCGAGCTCGTCCCGCGCACCCTGGACGGCTGCGGGATCGTCCACCAGCCGCGCGACGAGCGTCCTGGTGCGCAGGGCATCGGCGCTGAGGCTCGACCGCATCAGGAGCAGGCGCTGCGACCCAAGATCGCCGCTCAGCGCGTACCAGTGGTAGGTCGCGCCGGCGGTCGAAGGGGCGTCGGGCGCCTGGGCCGGAAACGGCACCAGCAGCGTGTAGCCGTCGAGCGACACGAGGTTGTCCGAAAAGGCGCGTCGGTCGACAACGTCATCCACCGTCACCCGGTGGATGATCAGCTCCAGGGCAGCCTGGCCCACCGGAATGATCGAAAGGACGGCGAGCAGCACCAGGAGCGCAGGAATCACCGGCCTGTGCCTCGACGATGTACCCAGGGCGGTGCGCATCAGGCGATCGATGCCGATGGGCAGATACCCGATCAGGGCCAGCAGGCGATGGATGGGCCGCTCCTATCCCGGCTCGAAGGACCAGCCGGCCCCGTCCCACCACCCATGCAAGAGCTCACCGGATGCGCTGCGGGTGAACAGGTCGATCCGATCGCGATCCCAGGAGCAGGCCGCAGGATCTCCCTCGATGGCCACCCCCAATGACTCCCACGCCTGCCAGCCGGCCGGCTCATACCAGCGATGCTGCAGGACCCCGTCGTGGCCGCGGGCGAAGAGGTCGATCCGATCCGGCCCCCAGCTGCAGGCGGCAGGACTGCCGACCAGGTCGCCGCCGTGGGCATGTCGTGCGTGCCACTCAACGCCGTCCCAGTAGGTATCCCAGAGCTGGCCGTCCTCGCCAATGAAGAAGACCTGCATCTCGTTCTGGGCCCAGCTCACGACGGCAGGCCGCGACGCCAGCCCTGCGCCCAATGACTCCCAGCCTCGCATCGGTCTCCTCGGTGATCGCATCTCGGCGCGGCCATGATGGCCGCTGCCCGCCCCGCTCGCATCGGCCCAGCACCTATGCTCCGCGTCATGGATCGCTGGAAGACGATCATCGAGCCGTTCCGGATCAAGAGCGTCGAGCCGATCCGGATGACCTCTGTGGAGGAGCGTGACAGGCACCTCCGCGAAGCGGGCTACAACCTCTTCAACCTGCACGCCGCGGACGTGATGATCGACCTCCTCACCGATTCCGGCACCGGTGCGATGTCAGCGGAGCAGTGGGCCGGCATCCAGCGCGGCGACGAGTCGTACGCCGGCTCGCCGTCGTGGTTCCGCTTCCTGGACAGCGTGCAGACGCTCTTCCCCTTCAAGCACGTGATCCCGACCCACCAGGGCCGTGCCGCCGAGAAGATCCTCTTCAGCGTCGTCGGCGGCGCCGGGAAGGCGATCCCCAGCAACACGCACTTCGATACCACTCGTGCGAACGTCGAGTTCACCGGAGCCGATGCCGTCGACCTGGTGATCGAGGAGGGGCGGCACCCATCGGTCATTCATCCGTTCAAAGGCAACATGGATCTCGATGCACTCGATGCCTTCATCCGGGAGCGCGGACGCGAGGCCATTCCGCTCGTGATGGTGACCGTCACCAACAACTCCGGCGGCGGCCAGCCGGTCAGCCTTGAGAACCTTCGGGGGGTCCGCGCCGTCTGCGACCGATACGGCCTGCCGCTCTTCCTGGACGCCTGTCGCTTCGCCGAGAATGCCTGGTTCATCAAGCAGCGGGAGCCGGGATATGCGGACCGCTCGATCCCCGATATCGTGCGCGAGATGGCCTCGCTCGCGGACGGGATGACGATGTCCGCCAAGAAGGATGCGATCGCCAACATCGGTGGCTGGCTGGCCCTCAACGACGACGGCTGGGCCGAGGCGGCCCGCAATCTGCTGATCCTGACGGAGGGATTTCCCACCTACGGCGGCCTGGCGGGACGTGATCTGGAGGCGATCGCGCAGGGACTGCGCGAAGTGGTCGAAGAGGACTACCTGCGCTACCGCATCCGATCGACCGCGTACCTGGGCGAGGCGCTGGTGAAGGCCGGGGTGCCGTGCGTCCAGCCGATCGGCGGGCACGCTGTCTACCTGGATGCCGCGGCGCTGTTGCCGCACATCATGCCGCTGCAGTATCCCGGCCAGGCACTGGCTGTGGCCCTCTATCGCGAGGGAGGGATCCGCGGCTGCGAGATCGGCACCGTGATGTTCGGCATGCATCGGGACGGCAGCGAGACGCCCGGACCGATGGAGCTGGTGCGGCTCGCCATCCCGCGCCGCGTCTACACCCAGTCGCACATCGACTACGTGATCGAGGTCGTGTGCCACGTTGCCGAGGGGGCGGCCGCGCTGCCCGGCTATCGGATCGTCGAACAGCCATCCGCGCTCCGGCATTTCACAGCCCGCTTCGAGCCCATCTCCGCCGCATGAGTCGTAAGACCTGGACCCTGGTGGCGGTGGTCCTCGGCTCCGCCATCGTCTTCCTCGACTCGACGGTCGTGAACGTCGCCCTCAAGGCCATCGGCGAGGAGCTGCCCGCCTCGTTCGTCGGGGTGCTGGAGGGCGAGTCCTACATCGTCAACGGCTACCTGCTGACGGTTTCTGCGCTCCTCATCCTGTCGGGCGCCCTGGCCGATGCCTACGGCCGCCGACGCCTCTTCGTGATCGGCCTGGTCGGGTTCGGTGCCAGCTCGGTGGCCTGCGGCCTCGCGCCGAGCATGGAGCTGCTGATCGCCGGACGCCTGGTGCAGGGCGTCTTTGGCGCGTTCCTCGTCCCCAGCTCGCTGGCCATCATCACCGCCACCTTCGAGGGGCCGGAGCGCGGACGAGCCTTCGGCATCTGGGCAGCCGCCTCGAGCGCGACCACCGTCCTCGGCCCGCCGGTCGGCGGCTTCCTCGTCGACACGCTGAGCTGGCGGGTCGCCTTCCTGATCAACGTGCCGCTCGTGGCGGCGGCGACCTTCATCGCGCTGCGCTGGGTCTCCGAGAGTCGCAACGAGTCGGCGCCCGCCCGCTTCGACTGGCTCGGGGCGACGGCGGTCGCGCTCGCCGTCGGCGGGCTGGCCTTCGGCGCCATCCGTGGACAGCAGCAGAACTGGACCGATCCCGTGGCCTGGGCGGCGCTGGTGATCGGCGCCGTGGCCACGGTCGCGCTGGCGCCGCTGATGCTCTTCCGCCGCGATCCGCTGATCCCGCCGCACCTCTTCCGCTCCCGCAACTTCACCGTGACCAACGTGTCGACGTTCCTGATCTACGGGGCGCTCTACGTGGTCTTCTCGTACCAGGCGCTCTTCCTGCAGGGGACGCTGGGCTATTCGGCCCTCGCTTCCGGCCTCTCGGGACTGCCGATCAGTCTGGCGCTCGCCTTCCTGTCGACGACCTTCGGGCAGCTCGCGGGCAAGCGCGGTCCGCGCTGGTTCATGGCCGTGGGTCCGGCGCTGATGGCGGTGGGGCTCCTGTGGCTGACGCGGATCCCCTCCGCCAGCACGGCCTGGCTTGCGCGCCTCGAGGAGCCGGCCAGCCTCATCCCCTCGACCGGCTACCTGATCGACGTCCTCCCGGCGATGCTGGTCTTCGCCCTCGGCATCTCGATCCTGGTCGCGCCCCTGACCACGGCGCTCATGAACTCCGTCCCTACCCGCAATTCCGGCCTCGCCTCGGCCATCAACAACGCCATCAGCCGCATCGGGCCGTTGCTGGCGGGGGCGGTCATCTTCATCGGCGTGTCGGCCAGCTTCTACGCCGTGCTGCACGACCGAGTGCCGTCGCTCGACACGAGCTCGGCTGCCGTTCGCGCCGCGATACCGCCGCTCAACCCGCCGGATTCAAGCGTTCCTCCAGCGCAGGTGGCCGCCGCGCGAGAGGCCTCCGCCGATGCCTATCACCTGGCGATGCTGATCGCCGCCGTGCTCTGCGCGGGTGGCGCCATCACGAACGCCGTCTGGATTCGCGACGAGGCGGCGGTCGCCTAGCTCCGCGACTATCATCGCGCCATGACGACGCTCGCCCGGCGCTTCACCACCTGGCGCTACGTGATGAACCACGCCAACATGCCCGACGGCGTCGAGATGGACTGGCTCAGCAAGTGGCTGATCGTCACCCGCGCCGCGGTCTTCAGCATGACCGCGACCTCGGGCCTGATCGGTGGCCTGCTGGCGGTCGCCACTGTCGGCGTCTCGGTGAACTACTGGTACCTCGCCCTGTCGGTGATCGGCCTGGTCATCTCGCACGCGGCCAACAACATGATCAACGACTACTTCGACCTGGAGGGCGGTGTCGACACCGACGAGTACGTCCGCGCCCTCTACGCTCCGCACCCGATCCTCTCAGGCTGGCTGACCAAGGCCCAGCTGCGCAACGCGATCCTGCTCATGAATGCGCTCGACCTGGTGATCCTGGCAATCCTGGTCTGGGCGCGCGGGCCGCTGGTCGCCGCCTTCGCCTTCGCCGGCCTCTTCATCAGCGTCTTCTACGTGGCCCCGCCCATCAAGCTCAAGCACCGCGGCCTGGGCGAGCCGGGCGTCTTCCTGGTATGGGGGCCGCTCATGATCGGCGGGACCTACTTCGTGGCCACCGGCACGCTCCCAGGCTGGGTCTGGGTCGCGTCGCTGCCGTACGCCATCCTGGTCACGACGGTCCTCTTCGGGAAGCACATCGACAAGATCAGCGCCGACACCGCCAAGGGGATCCATACCCTGCCGGTGATCCTGGGCGAGTCCCTCGCCCGGCGCGTGGCGCAGGGCCTGATGATCGCCTTCTACCCGATCGTGATCGGCTCCGCGCTGGTCGGCTGGATCGGCCCGTTCGTGATGCTCGTGGTGCTCGGGATCCCCCGCCTGCTGCAGGTGCTGGGGCAGTTCTCGCAGCCGCGCCCAGAGGCGCCGCCGCACAGCTATGTCGGCTGGCCGCTCTGGTTCGTGGGCGGCGCCTTCATCCACACGCGGCGCGCCGGCGGCCTGCTCATCCTGGGGCTCCTGTTGAACGCCGTGCTGCCCGGAGTCCGCCTGCCCTGGACCTAGCCTCCATACTCCGGACCGATGTTTCCGAGCGGCGACGAGAACCTCCCCGGCCGCGGGATCGCCTGGGTCACGGTTGGCTGATCGCCTCCGCCAAGCCGTGAGCGGAGGTCCCGATCTGGGTCTATTCGGGCCGGAGAGCGTCTCGTGGCGGATCGACCGGGAAGTGCTGGTGCTCGCCGGCGGGAGCTGCGCACTTCTCATGCAGCTCGCCCATCCTGGCGTGGCCGCCGCCGTGGCCCAGCACTCGGATTTTCGGGCCGACCCCTTTGCGCGACTCCGACGCACGCTCGTCGCCAGCTATGCGGTGGTCTTCGGCAGCACGGCGCGCGCGGAACGCGCCATCGGCCGCATGAATGCCATCCACGCCTCGATCTCCGGCACAGTGCCAGAGACGGGGGAGCCGTACCATGCCGTCGACCCGACGCTCCTGCTATGGGTCCACGCCACCCTGGTCGACACGGCGATCCGCGTCTATGACCGCTTCGTGGCGCCCCTCACCGATGGCACGGCGGAGGCATACCATGCCGAGGCTCGCGAGATCGCCCTCCGGCTGGGGGTCCCCGACGCCTCGCTGCCGGGATCGCTCCGGGAGCTGCGGAGCGAGATGGCGCGCATGATCGACAGCGGCGAGGTGGCCGTCTCGGCAACCGCCCGCGAGCTCGCACCGGCGGTCCTGTATCCCACCCGCTTTCCGCCGCGACCGATCTGGGACCTTGCCCACCTCGTCTCGCTCGCGGTCCTGCCGCCGGCCATCCGAGAGGGGTACGGAATCGGGTGGTCGAGCCGGCGAGAGCGCGGGGTGAACATGCTGGCGGCCGCCACGCGGCGGCTCCTGCCGCTGGTGCCTGCTCCCCTGCGGCATGTGCCGGCGGCCCGCTCCGCGGAACGCCGCCTGCGGAGAGCCGGGGCGACATGGTGACTCGGGCTACGGCGGTCGGTATGATGCCGGGAGCCCCCTGCCGGCCTTGACCAGATTCACGCCCCCTCGGCGTGCCTCGAGGACCCCTTGAACCGATTCGCGAAGCTCGCCGTCGCCGCAGCGGTCGCCACCTACGTGCTGATCGTCGTCGGGGGACTGGTGCGCGCCACCGACTCCGGGCTGGCCTGCCCCGACTGGCCCCTCTGCTTCGGCGGCTGGCTGGCTCCGCCCGAACTGCACCCCTGGATCGAGCATACGCATCGGCTCATCGCCGAGCTGGCGGTCGGCCCGCTGGTTGCGGCCGTGGCCCTGATCACTCTCTTCAGCCGGCGGCGGCAGGACCGGGTGCTGCTGGTGGCGGCGCTGGGAGCGGGCGTGCTGGTGGTGGTGCAGGCGGTGCTCGGTGGCCAAGTGGTCATCCAACAGCTGCGCGCCGAGCTCGTCAGCGCGCATCTCGCCATGGCGCTGGCGGTGCTCGCCCTGACGATCTTCATCGCCGAGCGGGCGGCTGCGGGACCAGCTCCGAACGCCGCGCCCAGCTCGCAGCATGGGTTGGTGCTGCTGGCCGGTGGGGCAGTCTTCGCGCAGATGCTCCTCGGCTCGTGGGTGAGCGGCATCGGCGCAGGCCTGGCCTTCACCGACTTCCCGCTCATGAACGGGAGCATCTGGCCGGGAGTCGCCGTCAGCACGGATGCGGTGCAGCTTGCGCATCGGCTCCTGGCGGTGATCGTGGCGGGCCTGGTGTTGTGGGCGGCAAGCCGCGTCCGCCAGGTCGGGGCCGATCCACGGTCGCGCAGGCTGGCGGGCCTCGCCGTGCTCCTGGTCGTGGTCCAGGTGGCGCTGGGCGCCGCCAATGTCTGGTCGCGGCTGTCGGCCCTGTTCGTGGTCCCGCATCTCGCTGTCGGCACAGCGCTGTGGGGGACCATGGTGCTGCTCTACCTCGCGCTCGGGCGGCAGCCGGTGGTGGAGCCGGTGGTCGAGCCGGCGGTCGAGCGGGTGGATGTGGTCGCGGGCGGCGCGATCGCGCGAGCACAGGCGCCCGCCCCGGGACGCGGCGGCACGCTGCGCGCCTACGTGGCGCTCACCAAGCCGCGCATCATCGAGCTGCTCCTGGTCACCACCGTGCCGACGATGGTTCTGGCGCAGCGGGGCATTCCCTCGATCTCGCTGATGGCGGCGGTGATCTTCGGCGGCTCGCTGGCAGCCGGCGGCGCGAACGCCATCAACATGTACCTCGACCGTGACATCGACGACCTGATGCGCCGCACGCGGCATCGTCCGTTGCCGCGTCACGCGGTCTCGCCGCGCAATGCTCTCGTCTTCGGCATCGTGCTCAGCGGCCTGTCGTTCGCGTGGCTGACGGCCACCGTCAACCTGCTTTCCGCCCTGCTGGCGGCGAGCGCGATCGCCTTCTACGTCTTCGTCTACACCATGTGGCTGAAGCGGACGACGCCGCAGAACATCGTCATCGGGGGCGCCGCCGGGTGTGCGCCGGTGCTGGTCGCCTGGGCCGCGGTGACCGGCACGGTGCAGGTGCCGGCGCTCGTCCTGTTCGCCATCGTCTTCTACTGGACACCGCCGCATTTCTGGGCGCTCGCGCTGCGCTATCGCGGCGACTATGCCGCCGCCAACGTGCCGATGCTGCCGGTGGTGCGTGGCGAAGCCGAGACGGCCCGCCAGATCGTCCTCTACACGCTGCTGCTGGTCGCCGTATCGCTGCTCCTCTACCCGGCCGCGCAGATGGGGCTGATCTACCTGGTATCGGCGATCGGCCTCGGCGTCGGGTTCATCTGGTACTCGCTGCGCGTGCTGCGCCACCTGAGCGATGGCAGAGCCGCCATTCGACTGTTTCGCTTCTCGATCAGCTACCTGACGCTGCTCTTCGCGGCGGTCGCCGCCGACGCCCTCCTGCGCCTGCCGATCAGCTGATCCTCAGTCGGCTCGCCGCCGCATCCGAGCCAGTCGCGCATCCTCCCGCGCATCCTCGCGGGCGGTCCGACGGTCCTCTGCCCGAACCCAGGCGGCGACCACGAATCCCATCGCCAGCAGGAAGACGACATCGCCGCCGGCCCACATGAGCATGCCGCCCACGCTCTGGTCGACGGCCGGGGTGGGTCCCCAGTCGCGCAGATTGGACAGGTAGTGCGGATAGAGCGCTGTCGGCGCGCTCATCAACGCGATTCCCAGGAAGGAGTTCTGCGGCATCGCCAGGAATAGGTAGAAGAGGCGCACCGGGTGGGGGAGCCGCCACCTGGAGGGATCGGCGCCGACCACCGGCCACCAGAAGAGCAGGGCAACAGCCAGGAAGCTCAGGTGCTGGATGTCGTGCAGCCAGGAGTTCTCCAGCGCGTCGTTGTAGAGAGAGCTGAAGTGCCAGCCCCAGTTGACGGCCGCGAAGAGGACCCAGGCGAGCAACGGAAAGGAGAGGACCGAGACGATTCGGCTGTGCAGGAATGCCAGCAACCGTGTGCGCACCGATGGCGACGCCGCGCGCAGCGCCAGCGTCGCCGGCGCCCCGAGCAGCAGCAGCGGGGCAGCCACCAGCTCGAGCAGCATATGCTGCAGCATGTGGACGCTGAAGAGCTCGCCCTCGTATGCCTCGATCGGCGAGGTGAGCGCCACCGCCAGCGTGGCCAGCCCCGCCAGGAAGGCAAGCTCGCGCCAGAGGGGATGCGGGTGACCCGGGTGAGCCTGCGCGACGCGACGAGTCAGCAGCAGCCAGGCAATGACGCTCAGCGCCAGCGCCCCCAGCACCACCGGTTCGAAGCGCCACTCGAGCAGGACGCCTGGAAAGGTGGGCGGCGGCGGCGCCGTCCCGCCATGCGCCATCGCCCGCGCCGGTAGCGCGCCGACCAGGCCCGCCGCGAGAATCGTGCCGAAGCGTCTGCGCATGACCCGCGCATTCTGGCCCCGCCCCGCTCTGGGCGCTGGCGACGGGAACCGCGGGCGTGGGCGATGCGTCCAAGGCGCATGACACGAATCGCTCGCTCCCTGCTGCCCCCTGCCCTGGTGCTCTCGCTGCTGCTCGCCGCCTGTTCCACCGGTGCCGGCAGCTCGCCCGGCATCGAGCACCCGCAGGGTAATGCCGTCGTGCTTCGCATCGAGTCCGGCGGCGGCTTCGTCGGCCCCGCCTTCTTCCTCACCAACTTCCCCCCATTCACGCTGACCGGCGACGGTCGCGTGATCGTGCCGGGAGCGCAGGTCGACATCTTTCCGGGCCCCGCCCTGCCCGCGGTCAACGTCAGGCGCCTGACCGAGGCGGGCATCCAGGCGGTGCTGAACGAGGTCGCCCGCACTGGGCTCTTCGGCGCAAGCGTCGAGTACCGCGGCGCGATGAACGTGGTCGCCGACGCGGGCGACACGTCGTTCGCCCTTCACGCCGACGGGCAGAACGTGAAGGTGACCGTCTACGCGCTCGGCGTGCTACAGCCGGGTGCCAACTTCCCGGGCATCAGCGCCCAGGAGCTCGCGGCTCACCAGGCGCTGAGCCAGTTGAACGATCGTCTCACCACCCTCGACGCCTGGCTCCCGGCGAGCGCCTGGGCCGACGCGAGCTGGAAGCCGTATCAGCCCGACGCCGTGCGACTGCTCGTCCGGAACGCCGATGCCGACCCACCCGACGAAACCGGCCTCGGCAACCAGCTGATCGACTGGCCTGCCGCGTCCGACCCCGCCACCTTCGGCGACATGAATCCGCTCTCCGAGCAGCGCTGCGGCGTGGTGAGCGCAGAGCAGGCGCAGGCTTGGTACGCCGCCCTCTCCGGGGCGAATCAGCTGAGCCGCTTCGTCAAGGGGGAGCATCGCTACGAGGTCCAGGTCCGGCTTCAGCTTCCCGATGAGCCGGACGAGTGTCCGTCGGTCGCCACCTGACCCGCTCCTGAGCCCGCGTCGCCCACCGCGAGCGCGGTGCGTCACGCCATCCGCATCGGTACAATACGGCCCGCGTGTCGCCGCCCCGGTGGACATGCCCCAGCAGGGAACGAGCCGGACGCGGAGCCTCGAGCAGTCCCGCGTCATCGTCCACGATGAGGAGCCTCGAGACGAGCTGATGCCACGACCGACGGCCCGACTCCGCCTCCGGGCCTTCCTTCGCGCCGGATCCCTGCTCGCGCTGGTTGCCCTCGTGTCGGCGTGCGGCCTTGTCCCGCCCGAGCCGCACACCAACCAGGCCAAAGAGGTCTACTGGCTCTACAACGTCGTCCTGGTGATGGGCGGGATCGTCTTCGTGGGGGTCGAGGGCTTCATCGTGTATTCGGTCGTTCGCTACCGGCGACGCGACGACCGGCTCCCGACCCAGATCCACGGCAACAACCTGGTCGAGCTGATCTGGACCGCGATCCCGACGGTCATCGTGCTGATCCTGTTCGTCCTCTCGACCTTCACGCTCAATTCGATCTCGCGCGCCTCCGAGCATCCGGCCGTCACGATCGAGGTGGACGGCTTCCAATGGCAGTGGACCTTCCACTATCTCGATGGGGATGCCGACCCGACCAATGACGTGTCGATCACCGGCACCCCCGCGAACCCGCCGGTGATGGCGCTGCCTGTCGGGGAGGCGGTCAAGCTGATCCTCGTCTCGAACGACGTCATCCACTCGTTCTACGTGCCGGCCTTCCTGGTCAAGCGCGACGTGGTGCCGTTGCCCGAGGGGAAGGCCCCGAATACGCTCGAATTCACGGTCAGCGAGGCGGGCACCTACGCCGGCCAGTGCGCGGAGTTCTGCGGCGACCTCCATGCGCGCATGACGTTCAGCGTGCAGGCCATGCCTCGCGCCGATTTCGACACCTGGATCGCCGCCATCCGGGCCGGCGAGACGCCACAGCCATCGGTGCCGGCGGGGGGAGCGGTGGTCAAGCTCTCAGCCGACAGTATCGCGTACAGCACCCATGCGCTCGAGGCGCCGGCGAACCAGCCCTTCAGCATCGAGTTCAGCAACAACGAGGCTGTGTCGCACAACGTGGCGATCTACAAGGGCGACCAGGCGCTCTTCCACGGGAGCCTCATCACCGGCCCCGGCAAGGTGTCGTACGTGCTCGATGCCCTGCCACCCGGCGACTACACCTTCATCTGCGACGTCCACCCCGTGCCGGCCATGACCGGTACGCTGACCGTCAAGTGATCGCGAGCCGAGTGAGGAGCCGATGGCAACCACGGCGCTGAACCCCACCACGCAGAGCTACCGCCGGTCCTGGGTGATCGAGTGGCTGACCACGGTCGACCACAAGAAGATCGGGATCCTGTACATCGTCAACTCGTTCCTCTTCTTCTTCGCCGCGGGCATCCTGGCGCTCGTCCTGCGCTCCGAGCTGGCGGTGCCCGGGCTCCAGTTCCTCGACGAGCGGACCTACAACCAGGCATTCACGATGCACGGCACGATCATGATCTTCCTGTTCGTGGTGCCGGTCCTGTCGGGCTTCGCGAACTACATCGTGCCGCTCCAGCTGGGAGCGCCGGACATGGCCTTCCCGCGCATCAATGCGCTGAGCTTCTGGTTCCTGCCGCTCGGCGGGCTGCTGATCTTCTCCGGCTACATCTTCGGAGGGGCCGCGGCGGAGGGCTGGACCCTCTACACGCCGCTCAGCAACGGGACGTACTCGACCGGGGTGGGGACCGACCTGTGGCTGATCGGCCTGCTCCTGGTCGGTACCGCCTCGATCCTCGGCTCGGTGAACTTCATCGCCACCATCTTCAAGATGCGGGCGCCGGGGATGACCCTGTTCCGCATGCCGATCCTGGTCTGGACCGTGCTCGTCACGGCGACGCTCATCCTGCTTGCCACTCCGGTGCTGGCGGCCGGCATGATCGCCCTCTTCATCGATCGCAACTACGGCGGCAGCTTCTTCGACCCGAACACCGGTGGCAACCCGATCCTGTGGCAGCACCTCTTCTGGTTCTTCGGCCACCCCGAGGTCTACATCGTGATCCTGCCAGCGATGGGCGTGGTGAGCGAGATCCTGCCGGTCTTCACTCGCCGGCCGCTCTTCGGGTACCGAGCCTTCGTCTTCGCCACCATCGCCATCGGCCTTCTCAGCTTCAGCGTCTGGGCGCACCACATGTTCACGACTGGGCAGGTCTTCCTGCCCTTCTTCAGCTTCATGACGGCCCTGATCGCGATCCCCACCGGCGTGAAGATGTTCAACTGGCTGGCGACGCTATGGCGCGGCTCGATCGTGTTCGCGACGCCGATGCTCTTCGCCCTGGGGTTCCTCTCGATGTTCCTGATCGGAGGCATCAGCGGCGTGATGCTATCCGCCCCGCCCGTCGACTTCCACCTGCAGGACACCTACTTCGTGGTCGCGCACCTGCACTACGTCTTCTTCGGGGGGAGCGTCTTCGGCGTCTTCGCCGCGACCTATTACTGGTTCCCCAAGATGACCGGGCGGCGCCTCAACGAGCGGCTGGGCAAGGTGCATTTCTGGATGCATTTCGTCGGCTTCAACCTCGCGTTCTTTCCGCAGCACATCCTGGGCATCCAGGGCATGCCGCGGCGCATCGCCGACTATTCGCCCGATGCCGGCTGGACCGTCTTGAACATCGTCTCGACGGTCGGAGCGTTCCTGATCGCGGCCAGCATCCTGCCCTTCCTGGTCAACGTGGTGGCCACCTTCATCAATGGCGAGAAGGTCGGCGACGACCCGTGGGAGGGGAACACCCTCGAGTGGGCGACCAGCTCGCCGCCGCCGGCCTACAACTTCGACAAGCTGCCGCCGATTCGCAGCGAGCGTCCCGTCTTTGACCTTCGCCACAAGCACGATGCGGAGCACGGGGCCGGCGACGCGATGGTCTCGGAAGGCGGCCACCCATGAGCGTCGAGGCACCGCCCATGCACTCTCCCAATGAGCCCCTGGCGATCAGCCATCGCGAGGCGGGCATGCCGACCCCGCTGGTGGGCATGCTCCTCTTCATCGCCAGCGAGGTGATGTTCTTCGGAGGCCTCTTCGCGTCGTACTTCAATGCGCGGGCTGTCCACATTGGCGTATGGGGACCGCCCAGCCCTGCCCCGGAGCTCGAGGCCTTCCCGATCGCCCTGCCGATCACCATCATCCTGGTGGCGTCGAGCTTCACCATGCAGTTCGGGGTCTGGGCCATTCGCCGCGGCGACCAGCGTGCCATGCGCAACTGGACGCTGATCACCCTGCTGCTCGGCGTGACCTTCCTGATCGGCCAGATCTACGACTACACCACGCTCGGCTTCGGCATCAGCGACGGAGCCTTCGGGACCGTCTTCTACACGCTCACCGGCTTCCATGGCGCGCACGTCTTCGGCGGTGCCGTCGGCCTCACCATCCTGGCCGCACGGGCCGGACAGGGCCAGTTCAGCCGGCAGAACCACGTGGCGGTCGAGGCGATCAGCTACTACTGGCACTTCGTCGACGTGGTCTGGATCGCCCTCTTCAGCACCCTCTACTTCCTGCGCTAGGAGGCCGACCAGTTGAACGACGTCGCCATCGGCTACCTGCTGCTGGGGATCGGCATCGCCTCGGTGCTGGGCGTGGTCTACGGCATCACCAGCCACATCAGCGCCCCGGCGGCAGCGCCGAAGCCGCCCAGGGGCGTGCATCTGCCCAATCCAAGCCCGCTGCCGGTCGTGATGGCGGTGGGTGGCGCCATGCTGGGAGCCGGCCTTGCCTTCCGCGCCGATGACCAGATCGCCAACCCGCTCCTGGCGATACCGGGGCTCGTTGTCTTCCTGTACGCCGCCATCGCCTGGGTGCGCGCGGCGAGCCGGGAATGGCACGAGGTCGAGCGCGGCCCGCACGACGACGCGCCGGGACATTGAGCTGTCGATGACGGCCACCACCCGCGCACCGCTGGCGGAAGACTCCCCGCTGCCTCGCGCGCGCATGCCGCGTGCCTATTACGTGGCAGCGACGCTGACCCCGCTGCTCGTGCTCGCTGTCTGGGGAACCATGCTCCTGGCGCGCCCCGCGACCACCAGCAGCGCCGCGGTCGGAGCGCCGGCCCCCGCCTTCGTGCTGGCCGACCTGAACGGCAGCCCGCTCCGCCTGGCAGATCTCCGCGGTCGCCCGGTGATCGTCAACTTCTGGGCAAGCTGGTGTGGCCCGTGCGTGGACGAGTTCCCGATCCTGGTCAAGGCTGCGGCCGCGCACCGAGCGGAGGGCCTGGCTGTGATCGGGATCGTGTTTCGTGACCGATCGGAGGCGGCACGTGAGTTCATGGCTCGCCTGGGCGCGGAGTGGCCGACCGCCGTGGACCCCGGCGAGACCGTGGCCAACCAGTTCGGGATCATCGGCCCGCCTGATACGTTCTTCATCGACCGCGGCGGAATCGTCGTCGGACGACAGATCGGCCAGCTCAGCGCGAGCGACCTGCAGCGCGGCCTGAGCAAGATCCTGGGAGAGTGAGGCAGATGGAACCGATGGTGCCGCAAGCCAGCGAGGAGCACGGCCTCGTGCTCGATTCGACTCACGATCTGCACAGCGATCACGTCGATCCTCAGCAGCAGACGGTGCAGCAGAACTGGCGCGTCGCCCTTCTGCCGCTCGCGATCGTCGTCTTCGTCGTGCTCGCGTTCGTGGCCGCGGCCTGGACCTTCCTGGCGGCGATGCCGACGACCTGATCGGTCCGCCGAGCCACCGATCGGGTCGAATCCGGACCGGCACTTGCGCGACTGCGTAGGCTATGGCGGTGCGTAAGGCCGGACCGCCGGTGAGACGCCATCGCGCCGGAAGCGCGACGCAGCGAAGGAAGGAATCGACCGATGCAGGAACAGCGCCAGGAGCGCCGGCGACCGCGCCCGATCCGGTCATCCATCATGCGGACCGCCGCGGCGTTGACTGCGAGCGTGCTGCTCCTCTCCGCGTGCGGCGGAGACTCAGGCGGAAACGGTGGTGGGACCGGCTACACGCTGCACACCCTGATCGTGAACGCCTCCGCATCCGATGTGGTCGTCAGCTACGAGGCGGTCGATGACGTCATCCTGCCGACCTGCTCGGCGATCCTGCAGAACTTCCCGCTCAGTGACCCATTCGTGGTCTCACTTGATGGCGATGCCGTGCTCGACTCCGACCGCGACCTGCCCGATGGGTTGCCGAACGACGGCGGGAGCGACCTGATCGTCAAGATCACGATCCCCAAGGACGGGGCTGCCACCTTCGACCGGGTGCGCCCGGGGAGCGGCCTGACCAAGCCCGGCAAGGCGTCGTACTGTCCATCCCTGCCCGGCTGACCTGCCTGTTCAGGCGGGAGGCAGCCCTCCGGAGGCCGGATAGCGCCGGCCGACATATTCCTCGAGGATTTCCAGGAAGCGCGGCACGATGTCGTCGCCGCGCAGCGTCGTGCTGAGCTTGCCTTCGACGAAGACCGGCGCCACCGGCTCCTCGAAGGTGCCGGGCAGGCTGATCCCGATGTCGGCGTGCTTGCTCTCGCCCGGCCCGTTGACCACGCAGCCCATCACCGCCACCCGCAGCTCTTCGACGCCGGGGTGCTGACGGCTCCAGATCGGCATCTGATCGTGCAGGTACGCGCCGATGTCCCGGGCCATCTCCTGGAAAAAGGTCGAGGTGGTGCGGCCGCAGCCGGGGCACGCGCTGACCTGCGGGGTGAAGCTGCGCAGCCCAAGCGATTGAAGCACCTGCTGCGCGATCTGCACTTCCTCGGTGCGGTCGCCGCCGGGTGATGGCGTCAGGCTGACCCGGATCGTGTCGCCGATCCCGCGCTGCAGGAGGATGGCCAGGCCCGCGGTCGACGAGATGATGCCGCGAGAGCCCATCCCCGCCTCGGTCAATCCGAGGTGGAGCGGGTAGTCGCAGCGCTCGGAGAGCCGCTGGTAGACCTCGATCAGGTCCTGGACGCCGCTCACCTTGGCCGACAGGACGATCCGGTCGTGTCCGAGGCCGGTCTCCTCGGCCAGTGCGGCCGAGCGCAGCGCGGACTCGAGCATGGCGTCGATCATCACGTCGCGGGACTCGCGCGGCTCCGCCAGCCGGGCGTTGGCGTCCATCAGCTCGGTGAGGAGCTGCTGGTCGAGCGAGCCCCAGTTGACCCCGATGCGGACCGGCTTGCCATTCGCGATCGCCACCTCGACGATCTGGCGGAACTGTTCGTCGTGGCGCTTGGTCCCGACGTTCCCCGGATTGATGCGGTACTTGGCCAGCGCCGCCGCGCAGTCGGGGTACTTCGTCAGCAGCAGGTGGCCGTTGTAGTGGAAGTCACCGATCAGGGGCACGCCCACCCCAAGGCGGTCGAGCTTCTCGCGGATGACCGGCACGGCGAGCGCCGCGGCGTCGTTGTTTACGGTCACCCGCACCAGCTCCGATCCGGCATGGGCCAGCTGGGCAACCTGGATGGCGGTGCCATCGGCATCGGCGGTGTCGGTATTGGTCATCGACTGGACCACGATCGGATGCGCGGAGCCGATGAGCACGCCGCCCACGTCGACGCTTGCCGTCGCATGTCGTTCGATCACGAAATGCATCCTATCCGTTCCCAGACCGCGCGTCGTCCCGCGGGTACTTGCGCGTTTGCGCAAGTGTCGATATACTACACTCAAGGTCATGACCGCAACGATTCGGCCCACAGCGGGCACGCCCGCCGACCAGCCAACCGACCTCCGTCATCACAAGCTCGCCATCATCGGTTCCGGGCCTGCGGGGCTGACCGCCGCCATCTATGCGGCACGCGCCAACCTGGAGCCGATGGTCTTCGCCGGCAACACGCCGCTCGGCCAACTGATGATCACCTCGGAGGTCGAGAACTACCCCGGATTCCCCGGCGGGATCCTGGGCCCCGAGCTGATGCAGCTCTGGCGGGATCAGGCCGAGCGCTTCGGCAGCATCCTGCTCGACAAGGACGTCACCCGGGTCGACTTCAGTCAGCGCCCGTTCGGCCTGTGGGTCGGCGAGGACGAATACCGGGCCGATGCGGTCATTGTGGCCACCGGCGCGTCGGCCCTGTGGATGGGTCTGCCCTCCGAGGAGGAGTTCCGTGGCCGCGGTGTGAGCGCCTGCGCCACGTGTGACGGCTTCTTCTTCCGCGACCGGGAGATCGCGGTCGTGGGCGGTGGCGATACCGCGCTCGAAGAGGCGCTCTTCCTGACCAGGTTCGCCTCGAAGGTGACCATGCTCGTGCGCCGCGACCAATTCCGCGGCAGCAAGATCATGCAGGACCGCGCCTTCGCTCACCCCAAGATCGACGTGCGCTGGAACACCGAGGTGACCGATGTCCGCGGCGAGATGACGGTCAACGGGCTCGGGCTGCGCGACACCGTCACCGGCGAGTCCTCCGACCTCGGCGTGCAGGGGCTCTTCGTCGCCATCGGCTACAAGCCGAACACCGATCTGTTCGCCGGTCAGCTTGACCTCGACCCGCGCGGCTATTGCATGGTCGACGCCGGCACGCGCACCAGGATCGAGGGTGTCTTCGTGGCCGGCGACGTCCACGATCACGTCTACCGCCAGGCGGTCACCGCCGCCGGCGATGGCTGCCGGGCCGCAATCGACGCGGAGCGCTGGCTCGCGTCGATCGGCGAGGTCCAGGCGTCGACCGCGACCAACTGGTAGGCGTCAGGCCAGGAGCGCCGTCGCCAGCTCGGGGGTGATTCCCTGTCGGCCGGAATCGGCCAGGTGCTGGAGCGTGGTGCGCCAGCGGGTGTCCGCAGCGAAGGCGGTGGCCAGCTCTCGGCGCGCCCCGTCCAGGTCCCCGCTGATGGCGAGCTGCACGCCGCCCCAGAAGACGAGCTCGTAGGCATCGGGCGCCATCTGACGCGCGAGTGCATAGCGCTCGGCGGCGCTTCGCCCCGAGCGTGCCTCGTCCCCCTCGTCGTCGAGCAGGTTGTAAGCCAGCTGCATGGTGACGATCCGACGCAGCTCGGGGACCGGATCGGGATGGTCCTCGATCCGCATGTCCAGGAGGCGCCCGCGCCACGGGGCCTGCTGGAGATCGGCCGACGCGACCACGATGGCTGCCGACTGACGTCCGCGGACGTCACCGCCTTCGGCCTCGGCCGCCTCCATGGCCCGCAGCAGCCGCTCGACGAACGGGGCACCCTCTGCCAGGGCCGAGTCGTACGCGGCCGCCATGGCCGGCCAGCAGGTATCGCGCTCGAGCAGATTGCCCTGGACCGTGTAGCCCTCCCCGAGCCGATGGCCGCAGGCGCGGATGCACTCCGTGCCGGTGTGGGCGGCCGATCGCCCGCCTGCATCGACCACGCCGAGCTGTCGCACCTTGGCCTCCGGGTCGGAGGCGACGAGGGCCGCCACCACCTCTGACGCCGACCGCCCGGCGCGCAGCATCTCCAGCCCGATCGGGCCGAACGAGATGTTGACCGAGGCCTGCGTGGCGATCGCTCCGACACCTGCCTCCAGCCACGGCACGACGGGCCCGACACCGAGGTAATGCGACTGCACGGCGACGCCAAATCGACCCGTCTCCGGGTCGCGCGCGACGATGCTGTAGGTCACCCCGGTAGGGTAGCCGCCGCGGCGATCTCCAACCAGCCGGCCGCGCCCGCCTCGGCCGGCAGGGCGCGCACGACGCAGCTGTCGAGCGCTTCGCGGTACGGGGCGAGGAGCCGAGCCGTGTTGGCGACGTCGGTGGCCGCCACGCCCGGAGCGCCGCGCGCTGCGGAGTCCTGCTCGCCGAAGAGCCGGGTGTAGGGGCGCGGTCTGGCGCGATATCGGTCCGCCTCCGTGGTGAGCCGCTCCACCGCGCCCTGCCCGATCGCGACACGCACGTAGCCCGCCACCCGTGGCATCGGTCGTCCGGCGGCGGCGGCCCCGGCCGCAATTCGCTCGCGTGCCCACGCGACGCGATCAGGAAAGGTCCAGTTCAGCAGCACGACGTCGCCGATCTCGCCGCCGAGGGTGCACATCCGCGGCCCGAGCGCGGCAACCGCGACCCGGACGCCGGGCAGGAGTCGTCGCAGGCCCATCACCCCTTTCCGCACGGCGTCGAGCGAGGAGCCGGACCCGCTGCCGACCCCGAGGACGAGGCGGTCGCGGGGCAACGCAAGCCGGTCGACATCGCCTGCGAGCTCATCGACGTTCCGGTCGGATAACGGCGCGACGCCCAGGCACAGGTCGATGCGCCGGGTCGCGCCCATCACGGCGGCAAGCGTCGCCAGGCCGGAGCTGGTCCGTCCGTCGTTCGCCCACAGCTCGTCGTAACCGAGTGCCTCGAGACCCGCGCCCAGGAGTGGAACCCCCGCGGTCAATGGCTCGCGCTGCGCCGTGATCCCGAAGCCAAGATGACCGTCCATCGATTCGTCGGCCGGGAGCATGCCGAGCGAGTCAGCTCGCCGCGGGCGCGGGGCGCGGCCCGAGCGCCTCACGGGCGACTCCGGGCAGATCGGTGACGAAACCCCACAGCCCCAGTGCCGCCAGGTGGCGCATGCGCTCCGGCTCGTTGACGACGTAGCAGCCGACGAGGCAGCCATGGGTCTGGGCCTGGGCCAGGATTGGCATCGGGTCGAGCCCCAGGTCCCCTTCCCAGGGCAGGATCGCGGCGTGGCCACGCTCGACGGCATAGGTCAATGCCTGATCGATCGACTGGAACGGGACGAGGAGGTAGCCGGTCGCCAGGTCGGGATCGAGCTCGTGCGCCTGGTCGATCGTCTGCTCGTCGAAGCTGATCAGGCTGACCGCATTCGCGGCGCGCACGCGTGACCCCTTCAGGGCCGCGACGGTGGGAGCGGTTGCTTCACGCGCCTTGACCTCGACCGCCAGGCCGACCCCGTCGGGCAGCCACTCGAGCACCTCGTCGAAGGTCGGGACGCGCAGCTTCTTGCCCCGGAACGGGAAGGAGCCGTCAGCGGCCTCGAATGCATGGCCCGCGTCGGCAGCTCGAACCTGCTTGAGCGTCATCGAGGCGATCGCGCCGGTGCGATCGGTGGTCCGACCCAGGGTCTCGTCATGGATGACGGCCAGCTTGCCGTCGGAGGTGAGATGGACGTCGACCTCGATGGCATCGGCGCCCATCTCGACCGCGAGCCGATACGCCTCCATGGTGTTCTCCGGGGCCGAGGCGGCTGCGCCGCGGTGAGCGACGACGAGGGTCATGGCGCCTCTCCCGGCGGCACGATGGCGGGCTCGATTGACGGCATGTACAGGTCCTCCTGGTCCGGATGCTGAACCCCGTCCGGGACACGTCGGACGATCACGAAGCCGATCACCATCAGGACCAGCAGCGACAGGATCGCGATCTGGTAGGCCACCTTGCCCATCGGCTCGAGCAGCAGCCCGACGATGGAACCGTAGGCGATTGGGCCGACCACCGCGCTGAACTTGCCCGCCAGCCCGTACAGGCCGAGCATCTCGCCGACCTGCTCGGGGCGCGCCAGGCGCAGCAGGAGCAGCCGATCGGTCACCGCGACGCCGCCGAGGCCAGAGCCGAGCACCGCCCCGGCAACGAGGAATGGGATCTTGTCAAGCGCCAGCCCCAGCAGCAGCAGGCCACCCGACCAGGAGATCAGGACCCACAGGAGCGTGCGCCTTGGCCCGATCCGATCGCAGAGGGCGCCCCATCCGAACGAGGCGATCACCGCCACCACCGTGAGCAGCAGCAGGATGTTCAGCGCCTCGCCATCGGTGAAGCCGATCGCCTGGGTCGCGAACGCACTCATCACCACGATCGCGGTGTTGACCGGATCGGAGTAGAAGAACCGCCCCACGATGAAGCGCAAGAGGCCCCGCGTCTCGCGAGCGTGAGCGATCGTGACCTGCAGCTGGCTCCACGAGCGCAACGCGTCGCTCGCCCGAAACTCGTCGCGCCGCGCACGTCGCTCCTGCACGCGCAGGAAGATCGGCGCGGAGAATAGCGCGAAGAGCGAGCCGATCAGCAGGAAGCTGGCCGCCGTCGAGCCGCCATCGGCGTCGGTGGTGAGCTTGAAGAGAAGGCCGGACACGATCGTTCCCAGGTATCCGAGCGCGACCCCGACCCCCGACAGCCGCCCGCGGGTCTCCGGTCGCGCCACGTCGGGCAGCAGGGCGTCGTAGTAGATCAACGCCGCCTGGTACGCGAAGTTGGCGATCGCAAAGAAGAGCAGGCCGACGCCGACATTCACGAAGCCGATGAAGAGCGTCGGGACGATGGCCAGGGCGGTGAAGACCCCCAGATAGGGCTTGCGGCGCCCGGTTCGATCGCTCATCGCGCCGAGCACCGGCGAGACCGCGGCGTTGATCAGGACCGAGACGCTGACCGCGAACGTGAACCAGAACTGGCCGCCCGCCTCGCCCAGGAATCGGATCGACCAGAGGCTCATCGCGTAACTGACGATGGCGAACGAGAAGATGGTGTTGGCGAAGTCGTAGAGGGCCCAGGAGAGGCCCTCGGCGGCGCTTCCCGAGCGGGTCAGGCCGGCGAGGCCGCGCCACCAGCGGGTCGGCGCGAGGCTCGTCACGAAGCCGCGGCGGGGCGATTCACGCGCGGATCATAGCGAGCCTGTACCCTTCGGCCCGGCGAATACGACGACCCCAATTTCGAGGTGAGATGTTGTCCACGGTCCCGCCTGCGCCCTCTCCCGGCGAGCACGTGCGCGAGCTCCACCCGACCGGCATCTTCGCTGCGGTCGGCCGCTTCGACTACCGGTTCCGGCGCTGGCTGCCGATCATCGGCCTGGCCATCGTGATCGGCATGAACATCTGGGCCTCCACCTCCGGCGGGACCCTGATCCAGGGCGGCTGGGTGATCCAGGGGTCGGAGGAGCAGCGCGCCGCCGCGCTCATCGCCGATCGCTTCGGCGACGAAACGACCACGATGCTGGTCGTCTACCAGGATCCAGCCGGGGACGCCGCGTCGCCCGCGTTCCAGGGGACGGTCAAGGCCAGCCTCGCCCGAGTCGCGGCCGATGCCGCGGTCACCAAGGTGCAGACCTACGCGGATATCGGCCTCCCGGCCCTGCTCAGCACCGACCAGACCACCACCATCGCGGTCGTCTTCCTGGACAAGGGAGTGGAGGACGCCGTCAACGACGCGGGGCGGCTGGCGGAAGAGGTGGGCCGCCCGGCCGGCGTGCAGATGTGGGTCACCGGGATCCCGCAGGTCTATCACGAGTTCAACGCGAAGATCGAGTCGGACCTCTTCCAGGCCGAGGCGATCAGCCTGCCGATCGCGCTCCTCATCCTGCTTGCCGTCTTCGGCACGCTGGTTGGGGCGGCACTGCCGCTGGTGATCGCCGGCCTGGCGATGCCGACCGCGTTCGCCGCCATCAGCCTCCTGGCGCGCGTCACCGAGATGAGCATCTTCGTGACGAACATCGCAACCATGATCGGACTGGCCCTGGCGATCGACTACTCCCTCTTCATGGTCAGCCGATATCGCGAAGAGCTTCGCCACCACGACGTGGAGATCGCCCTCGAACGGATGATGGGCAGCGTCGGCAAGGCGGTGGCCGTGTCGGGGATCGCCGTGGCGATTGGCCTCGGCTCGCTCGTCGTCTTCGACGCCACGGCCCTGCGCAGCATGGGGCTCGGCGGCATCCTGACCGTCCTCTCCACCCTGCTCTTCGGCCTCACCGTTCTTCCCGCCCTGCTGGCGCTGCTCGGCACGCGCGTGAATCGGCTGCGCGTGCCACTGCCTCGCTTCCTGCGCCTGATCGAGGACGACCCGGAGGCGGCCGATCGCCGCCAGGGGCGAGGCGTGTGGGCGTGGATTGCGGCGCGGGTCATGCGCCGGCCGGTGGTCGTGGCGCTGCCGGTGCTCGCCGTGCTGCTGGTCGCTGGCTCCCCGTTCCTGGGGATCCAGCTCTCGACCGGTCAGAACCTGTCCGACCTGCCGGCGGTTCCGTCGCGGATCGGCTTCGAAGTGATCGCCGACAAGTTCCCCGGTGGCGAGAGCGACCCGATCACGATCGCGCTGACCTGGCCCGCCGAGGAGCTCGGTGGATTCCTCGCAGCGGACCGCCAGTCGGAGCTCGCGGCCTACGAGGACCGCCTCCTGGCCTTGGACCTGGTGACCCAGGTCGAGAGCGTGCTCACCCCGCCCCCCGGCCTGACGGCCGAGCAGTACACGGCGCTGCTGGCACTCCCTCCCGACCAGCGGCCCACGGCGTCCTCCGGACTGGCCGACTACATCGGCGGCTGGCTCGCCGGCGACACGGTCAAGCTGCGCGTCTTCTCGAGCGCGGTCCCCGACTCCGACGAGGGGCGCGCTCTGGTGGGCAGGGTCCGTGCCGTCGACGCGCCTCCCGGGACGGAAGCCCTGACCGGGGGCCTGCCGTCCCGATCGGCCGACTTCATGGCCAGCTTCCGGGGATCTGTCCCGATCGCGATCCTGATCGTGGTGCTGGTGACCGGCATCGTCCTGTTCCTGACCTTCGGTTCAGTCTTTCTGCCGATCAAGGCCGTGCTGATGAGCCTGATCAGCGTCACCGCCAGCTTCGGGGCGCTGGTCTGGATCTTCCAGCAGGGTCACCTGGCCGGTCCGCTCGGCTTCGACACATCGGGGACGATCGGCGCCTGGCAGCCGATCATCATGTTCGCGATCCTGTTCGGCCTCTCGATGGACTACGAGGTGCTGCTCCTCTCCCGCATCCGGGAGCGCTACCTGGCGACCGGCGACAACACGCGGGCGGTGGCCGAAGGGATCGGTCTCACCGGCGGGATCATCACTGGCGCGGCGCTGATCATGGTGGCCGTCTTTGCCGCATTCGGTCTGTCGAGCATCACCTCCATCAAGTCGCTCGGCGTCACCATGTCGCTGGCGGTGCTGATCGACGCGACCATCGTCCGGGGCCTGCTCGTGCCGGCCTTCATGCGGATCATGGGGCGGGTCAACTGGTGGGCTCCCGCCTGGCTGCAACGCGCGGTCTCGCGGCTGGGGCTCTACGAGCTTGGCACCGCCGACGGGGAAGTCGCGGCTCCCTAGCCGCGGAGTCGCTACCCTCACCTCCATGACCGATGCCCGGCGCGCCCGTCTCGATCGCCTCACCGACCGATGGCGCGCGCGGCACGAGGCGCGTGTCGCAACCGGCGATCGTGAGCGCGCCGGTGCCGAGCGCGAGGCGAGGGCCTCCACCTTCTTCCCATGGCGCACCGAGACTCCCGGCGAGTATGCCGCGCGCTACGGCGCCGCGATGACCGGGTACACGTACGATGCCTACACGTACGAGGATCTGAAGCTTGAGGCGTGGCTCCGCGAGCTGGGCGAGCTCCTGCGGGCGCGCGGGCGCCTCCGCTGATGGCCCCTGCCTGGGCAAACGACCTCGTGGCGGAGGTCTGCCTCGCCGCAGCCGTTCGGCCACCGCTCCTCCGCTGGCGACGCGCTCCACGATCCGCGGCGTCGGGCGTCACGCGCCAGGCCGCGGGGACGGTGTCGGTCACGGCGGGGACCGATCAGCTGGACCAGCGGATCACGCTCCTGCACGAGCTGGCGCACTGGCTCGGTCCCCAGACGCGCCGCCGTCGCGGTCGCGTCGCACACCACGGCCTGGACTTCTATGCGATCGCGTTCGAGCTCTATGCGAGCCACGGGATTCCGGTGTCCGAGGCGCTCGAACGCGAAGGTGGCCGCTATCCGAGCTCCCTGCGGCACGCCCGCTCGCTGGGCGTTCCCGGCGCGGAGGCGGCCTGGCGCTCCCGCCGCGCCGCAATCAGGGAACGAGCGCGGCTGCGAAGCGCTCCCCGCGTCCTGGTTGCCGAGCACAGCGTGCGCCTCGTGCGTGACGGCCGTTGGACGCGCTGCGCGGTCTGTGGGGTGCGCATCGTCGGCCCGATCTTGGCCCGGCTCCGGCGCCGAACCGGCCGGCACATCCTCCTCGGCGCCGGCTAGCGGCGGGCAATCCCTGCCGCACGACCGCGCTCGGCACCGAGGTCAAGTAGGCAGGATTACATGAAGTCGGCGTACATGTGGGGGGGTTATCCCATCTATGGGGCACCGTTCGCTTCAAGGCGCCAGACCCCGGCTAGTACTAGCTGCTTACCCGGTGGTGCCGATGCGCACCACCAAATGTCCAGCATGGCTGGCCCATTACGAGGAGGCTGTGCGCATAATCACTGGCCTACTTGCCGTCATCGTCTTGCCCCGGTCCCGGCAGCGGCGTCCGCTACTCCCTGAGCCCACCAGGAGGCGACCCGATGAAGCGAGCCCTGACTGCTCTGGCTGCTGTCGCGCTGCTAGTGGCGACCCTGCCCCCCGTGGTAGCCGAGGCTGCGACGCCTGATCCACTCGGGCAGGTCACCGAATTCACGGATGGCATGCGTATCGAGAGTTCCCCCTACATCCTCGCCCTCGGACCCGACGGCAACATGTGGTTCACCGAACCCAATTGGGTCGACATCGGAAAGATCACGCCAGGCGGGGTGATTACCTTATACCCGGTGAGCGGCGGCGAACCATGGGGCATCACCGCCGGACCCGACGGCAACATGTGGTTCGCCACCGGCGAAGGGCCATCCGTTTCCAAGATCACGACGGCAGGGGTCGTGACGACCTACACCGCGGACATCACCGCCGATAGCGGCCCATGGGGCATCGCGGCCGGACCCGACGGGAACGTGTGGTTCACCGAGCCCTGGGCCGACCAGATTGCGAAGATCACGCCCGCGGGGGTGGTTACCGAGTACGCCTCCGGGATCAGCTCAGGAGGTGGCCCGCGGGCTATCACGGCCGGACCCGACGGGAACCTGTGGTTCACCGAGGACGCCGGACGAGTAGGAAGTATCACCCCCTCTGGCCAGGTCACCGAGTACCAGACCGGCATCAGCGCGGGAGCCCGCCCCGTCAGCATCGCAGCCGGACCCGATGGGAACATGTGGTTCACTGAGTATTCGGGGGGCATCGCTAAGGTGACCCTCACGGGAGCGATCACTGAGTACACAACCGGCATCTCGCCGGGCGCAAATCCGTTTGGCATCGCGGCCGGACCCGACGGGAACGTGTGGTTTACCGAGAGCACTGGCAAGCGGATCGGCAGAATCACCTCCGGTGGTGTGATCACCGAATACTCGACCGGCATCACGCGACCGCTGTGGGATATCGCGGCCGGACCCGACGGGAACATGTGGTTCGGTGAGAGTTGGTACCCGGCCGCCACGGGCGCAATCGCGAAGATCGGGACGGCTGCGTCGAACCCGGATGCAAACGGCGACGGCATCGTCGACACCCTCCAGCCGTCGGGAACACCCCTGAATGGGTTCGCGGACGATACCGGCAACGGCAAGACCACGACAGGCCAGATCGTCTCGGCCGGCGGCCTTGCGATTTCGATTTCCGACGCCACAGATCCGAGTGGCGTGACCATCAGCACCGGGAGTGGATCGGGCCAGGCGGTGCTGACGGTGTGCGCGACGGCGGGGAACCCGGCGGGCTTCGAGATCGACCTTCCGGCCAATACCACGCTGACCCTGACCTGCGGCAGTGTGACCGCTGAGGTGGCGAGCGGCGGCCCGGTCGTCATCAAGCTGCCCGGCGGCCTAGCGAGCGTCGGCGTCGATGCGGCCAGTGCGGCCACGGTGGACTCTGCGGGGAACGGCGCCTTCTCAATCATCGGGGTGAGCGGCGCGGTGACCCTGATGGTGAACGGGGTCACCCAGGCACTCACGCCCGGGGAGGACGTTGTTGGCAACAGTTGGCAGTTCGTGGGCTTCGACTCGCCAGTGAAGAACGGTGGGGCCTTCAACGCCACCAAGGCCGGTCAGACGATTCCGCTCAAGTGGCAGGTCTTCGATGCGGCAGGCAAGGCCGTCACCACCATCTCCAGCGTCAGCCTCAGCACCCAGACGGTGAGTTGTACGACTGGTGTGCCTGTCGGCGTCGTCACGCAACTTGCGGGCGCCAGTTCCGACCTGAAGAATCAGGGCAAGGGCAAGTATCACCTCAACTGGAAGACGCCCAAGGACTACGCCGGCACATGCCAGGTCCTCAGGCTCGACATCGGCGACGGCGTCATGCATGACGCCCTATTCAAGTTCCAGCCGTTCGCACGACCACCTTCGCATGACTACATCCTCGCCGTCAGCCGTTGGTTGGATCTGCTTCTGGGTCACCGGTTCTAGCCGGTAGACGGTAAGGAGGCGGCCACTGCGGCGAGATTGGCCGGTTGTACGACTCGCTCATTCCTAGGGACCCGCGACAAGGGGCAGCCGATGGCGCCTAAGAGCCGCCTAGGCCGCTGTGCGCTCGGTCCGTTGGCGTCCAGGAGCCTGTCTGTTCATGCCAGTTACCGGAAACCTGACTGTCTGGCCGAGGTCGCCGCATCCCCGCGAAGGGCTAACGGGGCGCCTCCCGGGGCACGTCGCTAAGTTCCTGTAGCACCCCCCTGCCCTGTGGCATCGTCATGCCCAATCGGCATCACCACCCCGACCTTCATCCATGCCTCCGCCTTGCTGCGGCCTACAGGCTAGCGGCACAACAAGTTCCATGATCAGGCTAGGCTTGCCGACGGATGGACCCCGCCCTGCCCCTCACCGGCATCCGCGTACTCGATTGCTCGCGCGTCTATGCGGGGCCCATCGCGAGCATGCTGCTCGGCGATCTCGGCGCGGAGATCTGGAAGCTGGAGCCACCCAGCGGCGACGAAACGCGCGGCTGGGGACCGCCCTTCTGGGGCGATCCGGGGG
The DNA here is from genome assembly GCA_038322875.1 of Candidatus Limnocylindria bacterium. Lineage (GTDB taxonomy): Bacteria > Chloroflexota > Limnocylindria > QHBO01 > QHBO01 > CF-167. The sequence goes on from JBBQGI010000001.1 coordinate 34,185, forward strand.
ACCGGCGCAGCGCCTACTTCGCGTCGGTCAACCGCAACAAGCGCAGCATCGTGGTCAACCTGCAGACCGATGCTGGACGAGCGGTCCTCGACCGCTTGGCGACGACGTGCGACCTGCTGCTGCACAACCACCAGCCCTCGGTCGCAGGCAGGTTGGGGCTGGATGCTGAACGGCTCCGCCGCCAGCATCCGCACCTGGTGGTGGTGGCCATCGGTGGCTTCCCGGGAAGCGGCGACGCGGCCGAGCGGCCGGCCTACGACCTCGTGGCCCAGGCAACCAGCGGTCTCATGTCGGTCACCGGCGACCCCGATGGCGGACCGATGAAGGTGGGCGTTGCACTCCTCGACCTGGCCGCGGGGCTGCAGGCTGCCATCGGGGGTCTGGCCGGGCTGCTGGGGCGCGAGCGCGGCCGCCCGGACGGCAGGCAGGTATCGGTCAGCCTGATCGAAGCCGGAGTGGCGAGCCTGACCAACGTGCTCGGCCATCATCTTGCGACCGGCCAGGAGCCTGCGCGGTGGGGGACCGGGCATCCCGACATCGTGCCGTACCAGGTCTTCGCCGCCGGCGACGGTCACCTTGTAGTGGCGGTCGGCAATGACGCGCAGTTCGAGCGGCTGCTCTCGGTGCTGGGGCTCGCGCCCGATGCGCGATTCGCCACCAATGCCGATCGCGTGGCACGCCGCGCGGATCTCGTGCCGATGCTCGCCCGGAGCATCGGGGGGCGGGTCCGGGACGAGCTGCTGGCTGACCTTGCCGCCGCTGACGTGCCGGCCGGTCCGGTCAATACCGTCAGCGATGCTCTCGCCGCCATGGAGGCTGCCCACGACGGCGCCTGGACGCAGACCGCCGATGGCATGCGGCTGGCCCCGGATCCGATCCGCGTGGATGGGCAGCGGCTGCCACTGCGAGAGGCGCCCCCGCGACTCGGCGAGCACACCGATGCGATTCTCGGCGAGGCGGGGCTCAGTCACGAGGAGATCGCCGCACTTCGCGCTGCGGGTGCGATCGCATGAGTGTCGCGCCCTAGCGAATCCCGAAGCCCTGGCCCCAGAGCCACTCGCGCGGCGTGACCTTTGCCACGTGGATGGCGGCGGCTGCGTCGCGACCCACGTACCGGTAGTGCCACGGCTCGTAGCGGTAGCAGCTGACGGCGCTCGTGCCCTTCGGATAGCTCATCACCCAGCCGAAGCGCCATCCGTTCGCGGCCAGCCAGGCACCTTCGGTCGTGGTCGCCCAATCGGCGTATTGCCAGGGCGATACTCCGCCCAACGTTTTGAAATCGATGGCGGTGCCGAGCTGATGCTCCGAGTGGCCGGGCCGCGCGGATGTCTGCAGGGCCCCGTTGTACCCCACCTGGCTGACCCAGCCGTCGAACGTGAGCTGCTGACCTCGATACGATCGATACGCAGACTGAATCGCCAGGTGCGCGCCGTCCGCCTTGGCGGCCGCGGCCATCGCCTTCAGGTCGTCGACGGCGATCGACCGGATGAAGCGGCCTGCGGTCAGGCCGGCGGTCGAGGTGTCGACCAGGTCGGGGGGCGCATAACCCGCTGGGAGCTGGAAGACGGTGTCCAGCACGGTGCTGGCCCATTGGAGATAGGCGGTCCGGTTCGCCGGCAGATCGACGTAGGTGCACGCCGGCAGCATGGGAATCGGCGCCGTGAGGTCATCCTGCGCGGTGCCGGCGGCGGAGCCGTGAATCCAGTAGCCCTGCCATGTGCCGGCATCGATCTGCAGGAAGCCCGCCCCGTCCATGACGCGGTAGCCGCTCGCCGTGGCGGTCGAGGCCTGGTCGAGGGTCGCCCGCTTGACCGCCTCGAGGTCGGCGGTCGTGGCACCGAACTGGTAGCCGGTGTAGGCGCCCGCGGCGAAGTCGACCAGGTTGTCGGTAGAGACGCTCCACGTCAGGGGCACCAGCGGGTTGTGGGCGTCGTCGTGGACAAGTCCCGTTGCCGAGGCGCGGTATGTCGTCGCGATCGTCAGGCCGCCGATCGGCGTCAGCGTGGCCGTCCGGCGCCCCGTGTCGAGGGTCACGGACGCCGCGGTCACCGCGCCACTCAGGTCGCTCAGCTGGAAGCTGCCCGGGTCGACGCCGCTGACCGGCTCGCTGAAGGTGATCTGCAAGACCCCGTCCGTGGGCAGGATCCCACCCGGCGGCGGGTCCTGCGCCACGATGGTCGGCGCGACGAGGTCGGGGAGTGGCGTCGCGGTTGGGCTGGCGATCCGCTCGGGCAGCGTCGGCGTCGGCACGACCGCGATTGGGGCGCAAGCCGCGCAGGCGATCGTGAGGAGCAGGCCGGCAGCGCCGGATCGGCTCCGCACCTGGAGGCGCGCCATCACGAGAAGTGCTCGACCACCGTGGCCGCAAGGGCCTCGATCCCGCGCCGGTGCACCGTCACCCGATGCGCAACGCCGCATACCTCGGGGCGGTAGAGGCCGCTCACCTTGTGCGGGAGGGGGGTCGGTGCCCAGATGACCAGCAGATCCGCCCAGGCGCAGTCCCGCAGCGCGTCTGAGCCGTTCGGCAGGTTGCTCGTGCCGTCCACGAATCGCAATTCGAAGGCCCGACCGACGATCGCTTCGATCTCCGCGTACATGGGCGGACGGCCGCCTACCACCAGGATGCGGCGGATGCCGGCAGCGGTGCAGACCAACTCCATGTGTCGCAGGGCACGCGTGTTGTTGGAGCCCGAACAGACCGAGCAGCGCGCACGTTCGACCTCGACCGGCGCGCGCCCGTCATCGACCAGCGCGGCGATGCACGTCGGATCGGCGCAGTGGCGGACCAGCGAATGCCCGATCACGTCGCGTGCCCGATCGAGCTTTTCATTGGCGATGCGGACCTTGCCCGGCCGTGTCAGGCCGGCCTCTTCCAGTGCTCTGCGGCCGGCCGCCAGGGCAGCGGTCGACCGAAATCCAACTCCCCGCAGGAGATCGGCGATCGCGGTGTCTGCCATGGCCCCATTGTCGAGCATCGGCAGATCGAGGACGCGATCCAGGTCAGTGGAGGGCCTTACACTCAGCCACCGTGAACCTCACGACCGACGGGCGGCTCCTCTTCGCCACCCGCATCGCCCGCATGTTCGGCTACGGGCTCCTCTCCGTCGTGCTCGTCCTCTACCTCGTGGAGCTCGGCATCGACGGCGTGGCGGTTGGTCTGATCCTGACTCTCACCCTGCTCGGCGACGCGGCGATCAGCCTGTGGCTGACCACCCACGCCGATCGGCTCGGCCGGAGGCGGATCCTGATCGCCGGCGCCGGCCTGATGCTCCTCGCCGGCATCGTCTTCGCGGTCGCGCGCGACCCCTGGATCCTCCTCATCGCCGCGACCATCGGCGTTATCAGCCCCAGCGGCAACGAGGTCGGGCCGTTCCTGGCGGTTGAGCAGGCGTCGCTCACCCAGATGCTCCCCGATCGGGAGCGGACGCGCGTCTTCGGCTGGTACAACCTCGCCGGGTCGCTGGCCACCGCCGCCGGCGCCCTCGCGGCGGGGTTCATCGCTCAGGCGCTGCTGGGCACCGGCGCCAGCGAGATCGACTCCTACCGGGCGATCGTGATCACCTATGCGCTGGTCGGGATCGTCCTGGCCGGCCTCTTCTCGCGGCTCTCGCCGGCGATCGAGGTCGCCAGCGCGCCCAGCACCTCCGTCGCCACCCGGCTGGGACTGCATCGGTCCCGCGGGATCGTGCTGCGACTGTCGGCGCTCTTCTCGCTCGATGCCTTCGCCGGCGGCTTCGTGATGCAGTCCCTGATCGCCTACTGGTTCAACCAGCGCTTCGGGGCCGACCCGGCCACGCTTGGTGCGATCTTCTTCGGGGCGAACATCCTGGCCGGCGTCTCGGCGCTCGCCGCCGCGCGGTTGGCCGCGCGCATCGGTCTGATCAACACCATGGTCTTCACGCACCTCCCCTCGAACGTGCTCCTGATCCTGGTGCCGCTGATGCCCACCCTGCCACTGGCGATTGGCGTCCTGCTGGCCCGGTTCGCGATCAGCCAGATGGACGTGCCGACCCGCCAGTCCTACACGATCGCGGTGGTGGAGCCCGATGAGCGCTCGGCGGCGGCCGGCGTGACCGGCATCGCTCGCAGCCTGGGGGCAGCCGTCTCCCCGTCGCTCGCCACGCCGCTCCTGCAGAGCGTGCCCCTGGCGGGTCTGCCGTTCATCATCGGTGGGGGACTGAAGATCGTGTACGACTTGCTGGTGCTGCGCGCATTCAGCGCAGTGCGCCCGCCCGAGGAGCGTTGACCGCACGCTCAGCTTTGGATCGGCGGCCCATACCAGACGCTGGCCGCGATGATGACGTACAGGCCCAGCAGCGCCAGCCCCTCGAGCCAGGTGCTCTCGCCGTCGAAGACGATCAGGGCCGCCAGGATGGCGGACAGGGCCACCGCCCCCAGGAGCAGCGGGCTCAACACCAGCGTCAGCCCGCCGCCGATGACCAGCGAGATGAGAACCAGCACCGGCGTCAGGGCGATGGCGACCTGCAGGCTGCTGTTCAGGATCAAGCTGGCCGCCAGGTCCGCCTTGTTCCGAATCGCCATCTGCACGCCGACCACGTTCTCGACCGCGTTGCCGGCGATGGCGACCACGACCAGTCCGACGAACGCCTCGGAGATGCGCAGGCTGGCCATGGTGGGCCGCAGCGCCTCGACGAAGAGATCCGAGGTCAGTGCAGCGCCCCCTGCGCCGAGGAACAGCACTGCCAGCGTGAGCCCCAACGGCCAGACCGATTCGGGCGCCGTCTCCTCGACCCCTGCGCTGGCACCCACGCCGCCCCCGATCGAGAAGGGGATCGAGGCCGCGAAGATGACCAGCAGCACGATCGAGACGATCACGCTCAGGTCGGTGGCGTGCCCCGCGTCGGGGGCGCCGGGGGCGGTGGCCAAGGTGGGGATCGCCAGGGCGGCAACGGCCAGCACCAGGAGGGTGGCCATGCTCCGCACCGCCGGCGCGTGGAACTGCTGGGTGCCGTGCTTCAGGCCGCCGAGGAAGAAGGCGAGCCCAAGGACGAGCAGCGTATTAGCCAGGATCGAGCCGATGAGGGCGGTCTGGACGACGACCACCAGGCCCGCCTGCAGGGCGAAGATCGAGATGAAGAGCTCCGGCAGGTTGCCGAGCGCCGACTGCAGGATGCCGGTCGTCCGCGGCCCGAACCGATGTCCGAGCTGCTCCGTCCCACGGCCGATCAGCACCGCCAGCCCGGCGAGGGCGGCCGCCGCCACCACGAAGACCACGGTCTGGCTGGCCCCGATGGCGTTGAGCGCAAAGGCAAGTGCCGCGGTACCGAGCGACAGGACCGCGGTGAGGGTCGTCGTGCGCCCCAGCCGAGCCAGCATCTTCATCCTCCTCCGGCAGCCCTCCGTCCTGCGGCGCTCGCAGCGGGCGAAGTGTAACGCCCAGGTTGGTCCTGTCCGCCGCTTGTGGATTGACACGGCGCCCTCGCGGGCGGCATGGTTGCCGGCCAGAACGTGGGAGATTGGGGTCGCCGTGCCGGACCAGGAATTCGTGACCCAGAGCCTGCGACGCTGCGCCCTCTTCGCGCATGTCGAGCCGGCTGGACTGAGCGTGCTGGCGAACGCCATGGTGCGGCGTCGCTTTCGGCGCAACGAGGTGATCTTCCACCAGGGAGATCCGGGCGACTCGCTGCACGTCGTGGCCACCGGTGCGGTGAAGATCGTGCTGCCGTCGCCGGGCGGTGACGAGGCGATCATCGCCACGCTGCAACCGGGCGACTTCTTCGGCGAGCTGGCCCTGCTCGATGGTGCGCCGCACTCGGCCACGGCGACGGCCGTCGAACCGGTCGAGACGCTCAGTCTCGCCCGAGCCCCGTTCCATCACCTCCTCGACGAGGACCGGGGGCTGCGCATTGCGCTGCTCTCCGGCCTGGCCGCCGAGCTGCGCCGCCTCACCGGCCACGTGGAGGAGCTGCACTTCCTGGATCTTGCTGGGCGCCTCGCGATGCGCCTGGTGCGGCTCGCGCGTGAGCGGGACCCCGGCGTCGAGCACGAGGTGCGCCTCGATTGGCCGTTCACACAGACCGATCTGGCGGCTATGATCGGCGGCACACGGCAGAGCGTGAACAAGCTGCTCAGCCGACTGGTCGAGGATGGGCTTCTCGTCATCGAGCACGACACGCTGGTGATCCGCGACGTGCAGGCGCTGGCGGAACGGGCAGAGCGGTGAGGCTCGATGTCGGCAAATCGACAGAAAAAGGGTCGCGGACGGGATTCTCGTTTCTGAAGGGCGGACATATCGTTCGGATCAACGACGCTCACAACCTAGATGAGCGTGGACAACCAGATCGAGAGGTTCAAGGTCATGTCTGAGCAGGATCCCAAGGACACCGAGGGACATAAGAAGACCCCATCGGCTTCCGGAGACGACACCGAGGGCCATAAGCACACCCCGTGGTCGGCGACCGACGAGGACACCGAGGGTCACAAGCACACCCCATCGGCGTCGGATGACGACACCGAGGGCCACAAGCACACCCCATCGGCGAGCGACGACGACACCGAGGGCCACAAGCACACCCCGTGGTCGGCCAGCGACGACGACGACACCGAGGGCCACAAGCACCAGCCGGACGCGTAAATGGTCGGGGATGACCACCTGACCGCCGCGCTCACTGCCCTCAGGGCGGTGGCGCGGCGGTCTTCTGTTGCGCGCAGGCTGCAGGGCGACGCCGAGGAGCGGCTCCTGCAATCGATCGTGGATGCCACGGCCAGCCTCTTCGATGCCGAGGCCTCTTCGATCGCCCTCTTCGAGAGCGATCCGGATCGGCTCGAATTTCGCGTTGCCGCCGGAGCCCAGGGCGCCGGCGCGGTCGGCCTGCAGGTCAAGCCGACCGAGGGGATCGCCGGGTTCGTCTTCTCGACGGGTCAGGCGCTGGCGCTGACCGATGTCGCCTCGGACCCTCGCTTCGACATCCAGGCCGCGAAGAAGACCGGGTACGTCCCGCGCTCGATTGCGGCGGTTCCGCTCCTGGACGACGACGGATCGGTCGGCGTCCTCCAGGTCCTCGACAAGCGTGGATCGCCGAGCTTCTCGCTGCGCGACATGGAGCTGCTGGCGATCTTCGCCCGGCAGGCAACGACGGCGATCACCGCGACCCGCGTGCAGCGCGACACCGGCCGAATGCTCGGCGAGGTGCTCCGCCAGATCGCGGACCAGTCATTGACCGACGATCAGGTCGAAGCCCTGGTCTCAGACGCGACGCGCGACCTCGACGACAGGCCGGAGTCGCCCTTCTGGGAGCTCGTCAACCACGTTGCCGTGCTGCGCAGCCTGGGCGAGCGCGACCTCGCGCTGGTGAGCGAGATCCTCGCAGTGGTGGCGCGGCACGCGCAGCGATCCCGTCGACGAGCGTGAGTGGCCTCGACCTTCCGGCATGGACCGAGCCGTTCACCAATGTCCCTGGTCTCGCGCGGCGGATGCGACTGCGAGGCATCTCGCGTGACTGGGCATGGGGCGGGGCGACCGGCAAGGGGGTCCGCGTCGGCATCATCGACAGCGGACTGGAGACCGATCATCCCCGCCTCGCGGGCAGGGTGGTGCAGAGCGTCGCCGCCGAGCTGACGGAGGGGGATCCTGATCCGTACATCGTGCCCGACACGAGTGGCGACCTCTACGGTCACGCCACCGCCTGCGGCGGCATCATCCTGGGACTTGCGCCCGAGGTCGAGCTGATCTCGATCCGGGTCCTCGGCGCGGACCTGCGGGGCAAGGGCACGGCCTTTGCGGCCGGCCTCGAGTGGGCGATCGAGCAGGGCATCAACGTGCTCAACCTGAGCCTTTCGTCGAAGAGCGAGGCGCTCTTCCCCGTCTTCCACGACCTGGTCGACCGCGCCTACTTCCGCGGCGTCAACCTCGTGAGCGCGGCGAACAACGTGCCCGCGGCGAGCTATCCGTCGCTCTTCTCATCGGTCTTCTCCGTGGCGGCTCACGGCGAGCCCGACCCGTGGCGCCTCTACTACAACCCCGCCCCGCCGGTCGAGTTCGGAGCATGGGGCGTGGACGTGCCGATCGCCTGGAAGGACGGCGGCTCGACCGTGGCGACCGGCAACAGCTTCGCCGCACCGCATGTCGCGGGCATGGTGGCGCTGATCCTGTCGAAGCACCCGGGCCTGACGCCGTTCGAGGTGAAGGCGGTCCTCGCCGCGATCGCCAACAACCCCCGGCGGGTGAATGCCCCGCAGAAGGAGGACGCTAGCTCGCTGCGTGCTCCCGGCGGTGGAGGCGCTTGATCAGCGCCTTCATGATCGGCACGGCCATTTGCGGATGCTCCTTGAGGAGCGCGGTGAACTCCCAGGAGACGAAGAGGATGCACTCCGTCTCCTCGATCGCCTTGACGCTCGCCGTACGCGGATGTTCCTCGATCAGCGCCAGCTCGCCGAAGAAATCTCCGGGGTAGAGCTCGCTCGGGGTCCGATCCTGGGCGCCGTCCTTCTCCGCTTCGGCCCGACCGCGCAGGATCACGTACAGGGCCGACGCCGGATCGTCCTGCCGAATGATCCATTCTCCGGCCGCATAGGTGCGCCGCACGCCCTGCTCTGCCAGTCGCTTGATGATCCTGTCATCAAGGTCATGCAGCAGCGGGGCCGCAGCCAGGGTCTGCTCAAGGTCCACGTTGACTCCCTCGGGTGCTTGTTTGGAGCGGGAGACGAGGTTCGAACTCGCGACATTCAGCTTGGAAGGCTGACGCTCTGCCAACTGAGCTACTCCCGCCCGGCTGATACACGAAGCATACCTGCTCGTCTGGCGGGGTCCGCCCAGTATCCTCTGCGCAGGTACGTGGCGCGAGTGACGATCCCCGCCCTACACTCCGCGCTCAGGAGGTGACCCGTGGCTGACAAGACGCCAAAGCGACCACCCAAGCCAAAGAAGCCCAAGAAGCCCAAGGTCTGAGGGCCGCGCCCTCGAACTAAGGAGTCGAGCCGGCCGTGAGGCCGTGGACCGGCGGGATCTGACCCATGCGCCCGGCCTGGTAGTCGGCGATCGCCTGCAGGATCTCGTCCCGCGTGTTCATCACGAACGGGCCGTAGTGAGCGATCGGCTCGCCGATCGGTCGGCCGCCGAGCAGCAGGATCTCCAGGGTCGGTGACGGACCGGCCGGCTGCCGGTCGGCGCTGACTGCCACGTGGTCCCCGGCTCCCAGCACCGCGAGCTGTCCCTCCCCGATCGGCGCCCCCTCGGGACCGACGCGCCCGCTCCCCGCCAGGACGTAGACCAGCGCGTTGAAATCGGTTCGCCACGGCACCTCGATGCGCGCCTCGGGATGCAGCGTGGCGTGCGCATAGGCGATCGGCGTATTCGTGGCTCCCGGTCCCGCGTGGCCGTCGAGCTCGCCGGCGATGATCCGGATCAGGGCCGAGCCGTCGGTGTTGGTGATCAGCGCCACCTGGTCCGGCACGATGTCCTGGTAGCGCGGCGGGCTCCACTTCATGCTCGCCGGCAGATTCACCCACAGCTGCACGCCGTGGAACAGGCCACCTGAGCGAACGAGGTATTCGGGCGGCATCTCCGAATGGACGATCCCCGCCCCCGCCGTCATCCATTGGGTCGCGCCGTCGCTGATCGTGCCGCCGCCACCCATGCTGTCGCGGTGCTCCAGCACTCCGTCCAGCATGTAGGTGACCGTTTCGAAGCCGCGGTGCGGATGATCGGGCGCCCCCTTGGCCTCGCCCGGCGCGTATTCGACCGCTCCCATCTGGTCGAGCAGGATGAAGGGGTCGACGATCGACAGGTCGATGCCGGGGAACGGCCGACGGACCGGGAAGCCCTCGCCCTCCAGGGCCCTGATGGCGGTGATCACGCCGAGCACCGGCCGCGACGCGCTGGTGGGCGGTAGGGAGGTCAGGCGAGGGAGGGCGAGCAGATTGGCGGTGACGGCTGGCATGGAACGCTCCCCGGAGTTGTAGTTGCTGGGTCAACTATAACCGATTGACGGGAGGAGCGGTAGGTCACGCCGTTTCGAGACCTTCGGCACTCAGCGTTGGCGGCGGGCCTGGGGCATCCTCTCGGTGAAATGCACCGCAGCACCGCCGTTGCGCGCTGGCGCACGACAGCCCTCCTTGCCTCCATCCTCGGCGCCGCCGCATCGGCCTACCTGTTGGTGGAATACGTGACGGGCCAGCCAGGCGTATGCCTGACCGGCAGCGGCTGCGACCTCGTACGGGCGAGTGCATATGCGTATCCGTTTGGCGTTCCGACGCCGCTGTTCGGCCTCGTCTTCTACGTGATCGCGGCCTGGCTGGTGCTCCGCTCCCTGGAGGGCGCGAGCGTGCTGGGATTTCGCCCGACGACCGTGCTTCTGGGCCTCGCGTTCCTCGGCGCAGGTGCCTCGATGGTATTGACGGCCCTCGAGGCCTTCGTCATCCATGCCTTCTGCAGCTGGTGCCTGGTGCAGGCTGGGGCGAGCCTCGTCCTGCTGGCCGCAGCCGTCTTACTCGGACGAGGGCGCCCGGAGCTCCCCGAAGCCCATTCCAGCCGAACTCGTCAGCAGGCAGCCCGCGAGCTGGAGAGCGAGCGGTCGAGCCTGCATCGGACCGCGCGCGCGGTCGGCGGCATCGCCGTCATCGCGGTCGTGGCGCTGCTGGCGGTCGGCGCCACCGGAGGGCTTCCGAGCGGCTCACCCGATCCTTCGACCCTGGCCCCCGCGGGCAGCCCCCACCTCGGCAACGGTGCAGTCGAAGTGGTTGAGTTCGCCGATTTCGAGTGCCCCGGGTGCGCGTCGGTGGCGCCGGCTCTCGCCGACCTGGCGACCTCCAATGCGATGACGCTCGTCTACCGCTACTTCCCGCTCGCTTCGATCCATCCGAATGCGGAAGCCTCCGCCCGGGCGGCTGCGGCCGCGGATCGGCAGGGCGCGTTCTGGCAGATGTCGAAGGGCCTTTACGCGCAGCAATCGGCGTGGGAGGCTCTCCCGGCGACCGACGCGGATGCGTACTTCCTGGCGCTCGCCGGTGATCTCGGGCTGGATGCGGAACGCTGGCAGGTCGATTACGCGTCGGCAGAGGTCGCACGCTCGGTCAGCACCGATCTCGCTGCGGCACAGGCCCTCGGACTTTCCGGCACGCCAACCCTCTTCATCGCCGGCAGGCAATACACCGGGGCACTGAACGAGGAAGCCATCCGAGCAGCAGTCGCCGCCGCGTCCTGATCGATCGGCCGGTCCGCGAAGGGCGGGCATTCGCATCGCGTGGTACTTCCGGGCGATGGTGAGGTCTGGTCGGGTTAGTTACGTTTGCCCGGATGGCTACCGCTGTGCCGCGGCCAACCGACGCGTCCCCGCTCGCCCGCCCCTGGCAGGCAGGCTCTGCCGCGGTCGCGCGCCGCTGGCAGCAAGCGGCCCTGCTGCACGATCCGTTCCTGCTCTACACCGCTGCGCTGGTCCCGGTCGCCCTGGCGGTGGCGCTGCTCTCGAAGCAGCCGCGCGACCTGCCCACTGTTGCCATACTGAGCCCGGTCGCCATCGGGCTGCAGGTCATCCTGGGTGCCATTCCGGCACGCTCCCGGCCGATGACCAAGCTCGGATGGTCCTTCCTGCGCCTTGCCGTGACCCTGCTCTACGTGGCCGGCCTGGCCGAGCTGGTCGGTGGGCCCACCCATCCCATGTTCGGCCTCTACGTGCCGGTGGTGGTGGCAGCAGCCGCGCTGGGCACCAGCCAGGCGGTGGTCATCGGTACCGTCGCCTCCCTCATCTACCTGGCACCCGAGCTGACAATCCCGGGATCGCACGCCGATGTTGCCCTGCGGGGGATCACCCTGGCCGGGGTCAGCATCCTGGTCGCGATCGGTACGCGGCGCCTGGTGATCACGGTCGAGCAGACGTCCGACCAGCTGCGCGCGGCGATGGTCTCTGAGCGTCGGCGATCGAGTCAGATCGCCGGCATGGAGGCCGTCAGCCAGGTGCTTGTCTCCGGCGTGCCGACGGCGGAGATGCTCGACCACGCCCTGGGCGTGCTGGTCGAGGTCTTCAACTACCACTACGTCTCGATCTACCTGGCCGATGGCGATCGGCTGGTGCTCGGCGCGCAGCGTGGCTACGAGAACCCGCGCCAGTCGTTCGACGGAACCGAGGGGGTCGTCGGGCGTGTCATGCGCGGCCACGAGCTGGCGTTCGTGCCGGATATCGGGCAGGACCCCGACTACGTCGAGGTCTACCACGAGGTGGTGAGCGAGATCTGCGCCCCCCTCGTCGACAACGGCGAGTTCCTGGGCATCCTGAACGTCGAGGCGCGCCTGCCGCTCGACCGAACCGATCGGGACCTGGTCGCCACCCTGGCGGGCCGCCTGGCGATGGTGGTCGCGCTCGGGCGCGACCGGCAGGCGCTCGGCGAGCGTGCCGCCATCCTCCGCAGCCTGAACGAATTCACCAATGCCGTCAGCGGCGAGCTGGAGATGGACCGCCTCGGCGCGGCGGTGGTGGATGCGGTCCGCACCGTGATCCCGGCCGACATCGTGGCTCTCACCGTCCTCGAGCGAGAGACCGGGCGCTACCTGCTGGCTGCGGCGACCGACGTCGACCCATCGGTCCTGGGGCGCGAGATCAAGCCGGGCGAGGGGCTCGCCGGGAGGGCGATCAGGGACCGCACCGTGGTCGTCGACGACCACTACGAGCGCAGCCATTTCCCGGCGTCCTACCGGGACGCGGTAGAGCCGGCCACGATGGTGGGTGCCGGCATTCCGCTGACGCGCGAAGGCGTCGTGGTGGGAGCGCTGTCGATCGTGCGGCGCGATCGGGCACAGCTGTTCCGGCCGCTTGAGCACGAGGCGATGGAGCTGCTCGCGGGGCATGCCGCGCTCGCAATTTCGAACGCCTTCCTGCACGCAGAGGTCGGCCTGCTGGCCACCCACGACCCTTTGACGGGGCTCTACAACCGCCGCTACTTCGACGAGGCGCTGCGACGGGTGATCGCCACCTGGCGGCGCTCCCTGCGCGGCCAGCGGCACGTGGTTGCGGCGATCATGTTCGACCTCGACCACTTCGGCGATTTCAACAAGCAGCACGGGCACCAGATCGGCGATGAGGTGCTGCGCACCTTCGCGGGCGTGCTGCGTCGGCGGTTCCGTGACGCCGACCTCGTGGCCCGCTTCGGGGGTGAGGAGTTCGTGGTGGTGCTCGAGGGCGCGACACGCGACGACGCCGTGCGGATCGCCGACGAGGTGCGGGCGGCGCTGGCCGACAAGCCGGTGTTAGGCGACGATGGCGCTCGGCTGCTGGTCACGGTCTCCGCCGGCTGCGCCGAGATCGATGAGGCCGAGCCGACCGGCGAACAGCTGCTGCGGACCGCCGACGTCGCGCTCTTCATGGCCAAGCGCGCCGGGCGCAATCGGGTGGTGGCGGCCTAGGCGGTCTCGCCCGAGATCTCGAAGGTGCCGAGGCGGCGGATCGCCAGCAGGGTGGCGCCGATCAATACCGCCGCTCCCACCACGATGGCCGTGGTCAGATCCAGGGGAGCGTCCAGGATCGCCTTGGGGATTGCGCCAATGGCATCGGCGAACGCCAGCGACTGCTGCCGGATGCTGAAGGTGCGGGTGCCGGCGAAGAGCCCCGCCAACAAGCCCTCCCAGATGAGCACGTAGGCAAGCCCGAAGACGAACGCGCGGCCGCTGACCAGGCTCAGCGCCACGAAGACCGCGCAATACAGCACTGAGCCGATGGCGGCGCCGGCGACCATGCCGAGCACCAGCCCGTCGCCGAGCCCGCCGGCGCTGATAAGGCCGGCCACCAGCATCGGGACGCAGGTCAGGACGACGGAACAGCCGGCCGCCACGGCCAGCTTGGTGAGCACGATCGTCACGCGGCTGACCGGCTTCGCGAGCAGGTAGACGGCCGTGCCATCTTCGATCTCACCGCCGATCGCGCCGGTGCCGAAGAGCAGCGCCACGAGCGGCATCAGGGTGCCGATCCCGAGGTTGGCGAGCAGCCCCGAGGTGAAGGGCAGCGCCCGCGCCTCCTCGCCGGCGAGCCGGAAGATCCCGGCGACCAGGATCAGCACCCCGCCGAGCAGGAACAGGAGGATCGTGCGCCGCCGGGAGAGCAGCTGGCGCAGGGTGATCCGCGCGATCACCCAGCTCATCGGCGCACCAGGTAGCTGAAGACCGATTCGAGCGATTCATCGGTGGGGAGGAGCTCGTGCAGGCTGATCCCGTGGCGTCGTGCGATGCCGCTCACGGCGCGGCTGAACGCCCCGAAGTCGCTGGTTCGCACCGTCAGTATCCCGCCGTCGAGCGCCGCTCCCGCAACCTTCGGCTCGGCGAGGAGCGCCGACGCCAGGGCGCGATCGTTCGAGGAGCGGACCGTGAAAGTATGCGGTCGATCGGTCATCAGGCGACGAATCTCGCGGAAGTCGCCCGACGCGGCGAGCCGTCCGGCGACGATCACCAATACGCGCTCGGCGAGGCGCTCGACCTCTTCGAGGATGTGCGACGAAAAGAGGATGGTGCGTCCCGCGGCCGCCATCCCGCGCAGCAGGTCCATCATGTGCAGCCGCTGCCGCGGATCCATTCCGTTGAATGGCTCATCCAGCAGCAGGATCGACGGGTCGTGGACGAGCGCTGCGGCGACCTTGGCGCGCTGGCGCATCCCCTTGGAGTAGGTCCCGATCGGCCGGTCCGCGGCGTCCTGGAGCTCGACCAGGCCGATCGCGCGCGACGCCGCTTCGGCCGCCTCCCACGGCGCCATGCCCTGCAGCCGTGCGTTGGCAACGGCGAATTCGCGCCCGGTCAGGAAGGGATAGACGGCTTCGCGCTCCGGGACTAGGCCGATGCGCCGGTACATGGCGGGGTGGTGCCAGGACGGCTGCCCGCCCACCGTCACGCTCCCCGCGGAGGGGGCCAGGAATCCGGCAACCATGTGCAGGATCGTGGACTTGCCGGCGCCGTTCGGCCCGAGCAGGCCGGTCACGCCTCCCTCCAGCCGGAAGCTGATGTCGTTGACGGCGACCACGTTGCCGTACCAGCGCGAGGCGTTGACCAGCTCGACCATTGGCTCGGCTGTCAGAACGGCTTGATTCATGCCGAGATGCGCCGATAGCGCCACAGGATCGCGGCCGTGCCGATCACGGTCAGCAGCAGGGTCAGCGCGCCGAAGATCGGCAGAGCCAGGTGGGCATCACGCACCGGTGAATCCGTGATGGCGTTCCCCACCAGCCAGTTGCGAGTGCCGTCGACGAGGACGACCGGGTTGAGCAGCGGGGCAACCTGCGAGATGCGCCCGCGTCCCGCCTCGGCCAGGATGGCGCCCACCGCACCGGTCACCAGGAAGACCGCGATGATCGCCCCGGTGGCGTAGGCGCGCCGCGGCGTCCACGAGGCGATCGCGAGGCCCAGGGCCGCCAGCGGAAGGGCGTAGATCAACGGAGAGCCGATTACCTCCGGCAGGTTGCCGAGCTGGTCGCCGATGGCGGCAGGCACGTCGGTTGCCGCCAGGATCGACGCGAACAGCAGGACGAGCAGCGGCGCCAGCGCCATGCCAAAGAGCGCCGTCGCCAGCGCCGCGAGCTTGGCCAGCGCGTAGTCGCTGCGGGCCAGGGCATGGCTGAAGTAGAGCGACAGGACATGGTTGCGCTGGTCGCCGCTTACCAGCTCGGGGGCCTGGGCGGCCACGAACAGGGCGAGCAGCGCCTGCATCTCCCACAGGTAGTTGTCGTAGGTGAACGGGGAGAGGTTCCCCGGCACCATGGCCTGGATCGCTCCAGCCACTGCGGCGGGGACCAGGATGACCGCCGTCAGGCCCCATGGCACGATCTTGGAACGACCCGATCGCCCCAGGCCGAAGGCCGAGCGCAGGCTCGCCCAGAAGAGGGTCCAGATCGCGGCGCGGCGGCCGAGCCGCGGTCCGTCGTAGCCCTGGTAGCCAAGGTCGTAGATCGCGCCGGTCGCGCTCTCGGCGGGGGCGACCGATGCCTCACGCCGCGTCATCGGTGCGCCCTTCACTGCGGAAGAGGTCCTCGAGCCGATGTCGCCGCTGCTCCAGGCGGGTGAGGGCGAGGCCCATGTCGTCGATCACGTCACGCACGATGTCGTACGGGCGCTCGTCGGGGCAGTCGACCAGCACGCTGTGGCCGTCGACGGTCGCCACCAGGCCGGCGGCGATGAGGCGCTCCGCGAGGGCATCGGCGCCATCCTCGACCTCCACCCCGAGCGAGCCGGTGCGCTCCACGAAGCTTGAGATCGGCGCCGATTGCAGGAGCTTCCCTGCGTCGATCGCCAGGAGGTACGTGCAGACCCGCTCGATCTCGCCGAGCAGGTGGCTCGCCACCACCGTCGCGATACCGAACTCGGTCCCGGTGCGCTGCACCAGGTCGAGCATCTCGTCGCGGCCGGCGGGATCGAGGCCATTGGTCGGCTCGTCGAGGAGGAGCAGCTTCGGGTCGTGGACGATCGCCTGCGCCAGCTTGACCCGCTGCTTCATGCCGGTCGAGTACCCGCCGATCGGCCGATAGCGCTCCTCGTACAGGCCGACGTGGCGCAGCACCTCGGCGGTCCGCTCGCGAGATGCGGCGGCGGGAAGCCCCGCCATGCGACCCATGTGGCTCACGAACTCCGTGGCCGAGATGTCGGACGGGAGACAGTCGTGCTCGGGCAGGTACCCGACGAACTGGCGGATCTCCGGCCCGCGCGTCGCGACGTCCATCTCCATCACGGTGGCGCTGCCACTCGTCGCCGGCAGCAGGCCGAGCAGGATCTTCAGCAGGGTGCTCTTGCCTGCTCCATTGGCCCCCACCAGGCCGATGATCCCCGGTTCTACGGCGAGCGTCAGCGCGTCCAGGGCGACGACCGACGATCCATAGCGCCTGGTCAGCGCGTTGGTGGCGATGAGGGGCATGGCCCCGAGTCTAGCCGGGGGGCCTCACATATGCGGGGCGTAGTCCGGGTCGAGGAAGCGCGCCGGGTCATCCAGGAACTCGAGCAGGCAGCCTCTGCCGCAGAAGGCGTAGGTCTGGCCATCGTGCCCGGCCACCAGGCCCGCGGCGCGAGCCACTTCGAGATTGACGGCCATGCCGCAGACAGGATCACGCGGCATCGAGTTCGGCTCGAGGATCTGCATCGTTCTCATATTCCTTTCAGATTGATCTGAAAGCCGCGCAGTCGAAGCGAGTTCGTCACCACGCTGACGCTGGAGAGAGCCATTGCCGCCGCCGCCAGGGCGGGGGAGAGGAGCCAGCCGGTGAGGGGATAGAACGCTCCCGACGCCACGGGGATCAGGACCAGGTTGTAGCCGAACGCCCAGCCCAGGTTCTGTCGGATGATGCGCATCGTGGCGCGCGAGAGTTGGATCGCCGCCGCGACCGAGCGCAGGTCGTCGCCGACGAGCGTGATCGACGATGCCTCCAGGGCCACGTCCGCGCCCGTCCCGATCGCAACGCCGAGGTCCGCCTGGGCCAGCGCCGGCGCGTCGTTGATGCCGTCGCCGACCATCGCCACGATCGCGCCGTCGGCCTGCAGCGCGGCGATGGCGGCCGCCTTCTCCTCGGGGCGCACCTCGGCCAGGATGCGCTCGGGACCGATCCCGACGGTTGCGCCGACCGCGCGAGCCACGGCCGCTCGATCGCCGGTCAGCATCCACACATCCAGGCGCGTCGCGCGCAGGCGCCGGATCGCGTCGCGCGATTCGGGCTTGACCGTATCGGCGATCGCCACCAGGCCGATGGCGACGCCATCGACCGCCACCAGCACGGGCGTATTCCCAGTTTCTGCGGCGGAACGGGCTGAATCGCTCAGCGACGTGGTGTCGACTCCCTGTTCGGCGAGAAGCCGCTCGCTGCCGAGGGTGACGACCTGCTTCGCGACTGTGGCCTTCACGCCGCCGCCGGAGATCGCGGCAAAGGCAGTTGCGGCGGGCAGCTCTATGCCGCGCTCGGTTGCCAGGCGCACGATCGCCTCGGCGAGCGGGTGCTCGCTGCCCCGCTCGGCGGCGGCCGCCAGGCGGAGCAGCTCGTCCTCCGAGAAGCCGGGCGCGGGAACCAGGGCGACGACCATCGGCTCACCCTGCGTGAGAGTGCCGGTCTTGTCGAGCACGACAGCCGTGATGCGCTGGGCCTGCTCCAGGGCCGCGCCGTCGCGGACCAGGATCCCGGCCTCTGCGCCCTTCCCGGTGCCGACCATGATTGCGGTCGGCGTGGCGAGCCCCATCGCACAGGGGCAGGCAATGATCAGCACGGCGACCGCTGCGGTCAGCGCCGCCGGCAGGCGCGGCTCGGGACCCAGCAGCAGCCACGCTGCGAACGCGGCGGCGGCCACCAGGACCACGACCGGCACGAAGCGGGCGGTCACCTGGTCGACGACCCGCTGGATCGGAGCCTTGGAGCCCTGCGCTCGCTCGACCAGCCGCGCGATCTGGGCCAGCGCCGTGTCGCGGCCGATCCGTTCAGCCCGCATGACGAAGGACCCCGAGGCATTCATCGTCGCGCCGATCACCTGGTCGCCGACACCCTTGTCGACCGGCATCGACTCACCGGTGAGCATCGATTCGTCGAGGGCGGAGGCGCCATCCACGATCGCCCCGTCGACCGGCACGCGCTCACCCGGGCGGATCCGTACCAGGTCTCCGACCAGCACCTCGTCGATCGGCAGATCGGCTTCGCGCCCATCCCGCAGCACGCGTGCGGTCGTCGGCTGCAGATGGAGGAGAGCCCGGATTGCGCCCGCTGCCGCGCCCTTGGCTCGCGCCTCGAGCCATCGGCCCAGCAGGACCAGGCCGATGATCACCGCGGCGCTGTCGAAGTACGTCTCGGTCGCGGATCCGACGAGGGTCACCGCCAACGAGTAGCTGTACGCCGCCAGTGTCCCAAGGGAGACGAGCGTATCCATGGTCATGTCGCCATGCCGCAGGGCCTTCGCCGCTGCCACCAGGAAGCGTCGGCCCAAGACGAACTGCACTACGGTTGCGGGGGCCAGCATCCACACGTTGACGCGCTCCATTGGCCATGGCAGCCCGCCCGGCCACAGGGCCACGATCATCATCGCCAGCCCCGCGCCGGTCGCCAGCAATGCGTCGCGCAGCAGGACGCGTCGCTCCGCGGCTCGGGCCAGCTGCTCCGCGTCGGCCGCCTCGCCCTCGTCGGCGGCGGGCGGTGCCGCGACCTCGTAGCCGGCCGCCTCGATCGCCGCCACCAGCCCGCCCCTATCGATCAGGGCTGGGTCGAAGTGCACGGTGGCGCGCTCGGTCGCCAGGTTGACGGCGGCGTCGGCGACCCCATCGGCCCGGTTGAGGAATCGCTCGATGCGCGTGACGCACGACGCGCAGGTCATGCCCGTGACGGGGAGGGTCAGCTCGGAAAGGGGGGCATCGGCGGCGGCATGCATCAGTGGTCTCAGGATACTACAGGGGAGTATCTGTCCCCGGGTCGCGACCTGTGCCGCGATGGACCGCGCTACCCTGACGGGGTGAAGGCACTCGTGTTGACCAACGAGTATCCGCCGAACGTGTATGGCGGGGCAGGGATGCACGTCGCGGAGCTCACGCGAGCGCTGCGCGGCCGCATCGGCGTCGAGGTCCGGACCTTCGGCGAGCAGCATGAGGAGGCGACTGATTGGCGGGTGCGCGGCTACCCCGCGACGCGCCGCGCGCCCACCGATGACGGCCAGCTGCGGCCCGCGTGGGATGCCATCGCCCGCGACCTGGCCATGGCCGCGGACCCGACCGACGCCGACCTGGTCCACTGCCACACCTGGTACACGCACCTCGCCGGACTCCTGGTCCGGGCGGCGCGCTCGATGCCGCTCGTGGTCACGGTTCACTCGCTCGAACCCATGCGACCGTGGAAGCGCGAGCAGCTGGGTGGCGGCTACGACCTTTCCAGCTGGGTAGAGCGCACCGCCCTCGAGGCGGCCGACGCGGTGATCGCGGTGAGCCGCGGCACACGCGACGACGTGCTCGCGAACTTCACGGTCGCCGCCGAGCGTGTCCATGTCATTCACAACGGCATCGACGCCGAGTTCTTCGTGCCGGATCCTGCCGTCGACGTGCTGGAGCGATACGGGGTCGATCCGAAGGTGCCGTATCTGCTCTTCGTCGGGCGGATCACCCGCCAGAAGGGGATCGCGCACCTGGTGCACGCCATCGGCAAGCTTGATCCGGGGATCGGCGTCGTGCTGGCGGCGGGCATGCCCGATACCCCCCAGCTGGCGGCCGAGGTGGAGGCCGGCGTCCTCGCCGCGCAGCGGGCACGCGCGAACGTGGTCTGGATCCCGGAGATGCTCGGCCGCGAGGAGATCCGGCAGCTCTACAGCCACGCCGCGATCTTCGTCTGCCCATCGGTGTACGAGCCGTTCGGCATTACGAACCTGGAGGCGATGGCGTGCGAGCGGCCGGTGGTGGCAACCGCCGTGGGCGGTATCCCGGAGGTGGTCGTCGACGGCGAGACGGGCGTCCTGGTGCCACTCGAGATGCGGCCGGATGAACCGATGACGCCCGCCGATCCGGACCGCTTCGCCGCCGACATGGCGGCAGCGATCAACGCGCTGATGGCCGATCCGGAGCGGCGGCGGGCGATGGGAGTGGCGGGCCGGCGCCGTGCGGTGGAGCACTTCGCGTGGTCTGCGATCGCCGACCGGACGGTGGCCCTCTATCGGGACCTGGTCGAGTAGCATCTGCGGCCCATGACGCGCCACTCCGCCTCAGCCACCGCTGTCGATCACGCCGGCAGGCCCGGCGCGCCGATCGTCGTGGCGCGTGACCTGCGCAAGCGATACGGCTCGCTCCAGGCGGTTGACGGGGTGAGCTTCGAGATCGCCGAGGGCGAGGTCTTCGGGATCCTCGGGCCCAACGGCGCCGGCAAGACGACCACTCTCGAGATGATCGAGGGGATGCGCACCATTGACTCGGGCAAGGCGATCGTCGACGGCATCGACGTCAGCCAGGATCCGCGCGGCGTGAAGGCGCGGATCGGGATCCAGCTCCAGGCCTCCAGCTTCTTCGACGAGCTGAACCTGATCGAGCTGCTGGAGCTGTTCGGCCATCTGTACGGTCGCCGCGTCGACGCCATGGCGCTCCTCGCCGATGTCGAGCTCACCGAGAAGGCTCGCTCCCAGGTGCGAACCCTGTCGGGCGGGCAGAAGCAGCGCTTCAGCATCGCTGCCGCCCTGGTCAACGAGCCCCGCGTCCTATTCCTCGATGAGCCGACGACCGGCCTCGATCCCCAGGCCCGACGCCACCTGTGGGGCCTCGTGCGGCAGATCCGCGACCGCGGCCACACGGTGATCCTCACCACCCACTACATGGAGGAGGCGGAGGAGCTCTGCGATCGCGTGGCGATCATGGATGGCGGCCACATCATCGTCCTGGACAAGCCGCTTGCCCTGATCGACGCGCTCCTGGGCCGTGGCTTCCACAAGGAACGGGTCGAGCGCCTGGCCAACCTGGAGGACGTCTTCATCGACCTCACCGGCCACACCCTGCGGGAGGACTAGGCCGATGAAACCGGTCGTCTACTGGTCCCTCTTCGTGGCCAGCTTCAAGATGTTCGTCCGCAACCGGGCGGCGCTCTTCTTCAGCCTCTTCGTCCCGCTGCTGATCATGCTGATCTTCGGAGTCCTGAACTTCGGCGGCACGACGACCATTTCGTTGGGTGTCGTGGACCTGGCCGACAACCAGGCCAGTCGCGCTTTGGTCACCGCGCTCGAGGGGACCGACACGTTCGAGCTTGATAGCGGCACCAGCCGGGCCGAGCTCGCCCAGCTGAAGGACGGGCACCGCGACCTGGTCCTGGTGATACCGCCTGAATACGAGCTCGCGCCCCCGACGCCCAGGTCGGCGAACCTCATGGCCTACAGCAACCAGGCCAAGCCGGAGCAGGCGCAGGTCGGCGGTCTGCTGCTGAACGCCCTGGTCGGTCAGCTGCTGGCTGGCGGCTCAGGTGCGCCGCTGGTGGCCATCGAGCCGCTCGCCGGCCGCAGCCCCGGCTACATCGACTTCCTGGTGCCGGGCATCCTCGGGCTGACCCTGATGCAGCTCGGCCTCTTTTCCGTCTCCTTCGGCTTCGTGCAGCTGAAGCGGACGGGGGCGCTGCGGCGGCTCTTCGCAACGCCCACCAGCCCGGCCTACTTCCTGGCTGCGCAGGTGACCAGCCGCCTGATCATCGGCTTGACACAGGTGCTCGTGCTGCTCGGGGTCGGACTCTGGTTCGGCCTGCACCTGGTGGGCAGCATCGCCCTGCTCCTGGCCATCTCGCTGCTCGGCTCGATCATCTTCCTGGCGATCGGCTTCAGCATCGCCGGCTGGGCCAAGAACGAGGACCAGGCGGCGCCGGTCGCGAACCTGGTCAGCCTGCCGATGACATTCCTGTCGGGCGTCTTCTTCTCACGCGACGCGATGCCCGATTTCCTGCGCACCGTCACCGACTTCCTGCCCCTCACCTACCTCAACCATGCGCTGCGCAGCGTGGTCAACGACGGAGCCGGCTTCGACGTGATCGGCGGCGACCTGCTTGGGATGGCGGTCTGGGCGGCGATCGCCTTCGTCCTCGCCGTCCGCCTCTTTCGCTGGGAGTGACGCCGAGCGACTCCTGGACACGCAGCTGGGTCGCATCGGCAGGACCTGGGCCCTGAGGACGCCCGCACAACAGAGAACGGGCCGAATGGCACATGATGCAGGTGGCACGGGTATGCATGAATGGTTCACGACGAACGATGACATGCGCTCGGTACGCGTTCATGCGAGCAGAGGAAGTTAACGATGGGCAGAATCGCCCTCTTCGCCGCCGGCAGCTTCGCGGTGCTGGTGACTACCCTGGTCTACGGCCTGGTGACGACGCACAACCTGGAGTCACCATCGGTCGATCCATCGGCGTCTGCCTCCGCATCCGCCGAGCCCGGTGCCGGAGCGAGCGCCGGAGCCACACTCGGCAGCATCTCGGTTGAGGCCTTCGATCTCGGCTTCAGGCCTGCCAGCGTCGAAGTCGCCGCGGCGGGGACGTACACCGTGGCGTTCAACAATACCGGCGCGATCGCACACGACCTCACCTTCGCCGATGGGACCAAGCTGACGGCCGATGCCGGTCAGATGGCGACCGGCACGGTCACCATTCCCGCGGGCGGCATGACGTTCCTGTGCGCCGTGCCCGGACATGCGGCGGCCGGCATGACCGGCGATGTGACGGTTGCCGGGGCAGCGCCATCGCCGAGCGGGGATAGCAATGGAGGACCGGCCCCCAGCAGCGATGTCGCGGCCGACCCGAATGCGCCGCCGTACGAATTGCGCGACCCGATCGCGCCGCCGAGACTGGCCGGCACAGTGCACGACATCGACCTGGTGGTCGAAGAAAAGCTCATGACCGTGGCCGAGGGCTTTGTGCAGGCGGTCTGGACGTTCAACGGCAGCGTGCCAGGGCCGGTGATCCGGGTCACGGTGGGCGACACGATCCGCGTGCATCTCAAGAACCCGGCAACCAGCCAGCTGTCGCATTCGGTGGACTTCCACGCATCGCAGGTGGCGTGGAACGACGAGATGACCAGCATCAAGCCGGGCGAGGAGAAGCTGTACGAGTGGACAGCTGACTACGCCGGCGTGTGGATGTACCACTGTGGCACCGCGCCGGCACTGCACCACATCGCCAACGGCATGTTCGGGATGGTGATCGTCGAGCCGCGCGGCGGCCTGCCGAAGGTCGACCACGAGTTCGCCATCGTCCAGTCCGAGTGGTACCTCGGGCCGCAGGGGCAGCCCGCCGACCTGACCAAGGCGGGGTCCGCAGCGCCGGCTCCGGACTTCGTGATGTTCAACGGTGTGGCCAACCAGTACCTGGACCACCCCATCGAGATCGGGACCGGTAAGCGCGTCCGGATCTTCCTCCTGGATGCCGGCCCCGACATCGACTCGTCCTTCCACATCGTCGGCACCATCTTCGACACGGTCACCAAGGAGGGGATCCACCTCGTCCGCGGGAACGAGGGCGATTGGGCATCCCAGGCGGTCGACCTCTCGCCGGCGCAGGGCGCCATCATCGAGTTCCAGGCCGCGGAGGACGGCCTCTACCCGATGGTGACCCATGCCTTCAACTTCGTCGGCCGCGGAGCCCTGGGACTCTTCCAGTCGGGGGACGGCGATCCCTTGAACTGATCCTGGTCGATCAGGCAGCTTTGTCGAAGCTGACCTCCACCAGGGAGTGGCGCGGATCGGCAGGAGCTAGGAGCGATTGTCTCCGAGCCGATGCTTGGCGACGAAGGCGGCCGCCTGCGCTCGGCGCTGCAGGCTCAGCTTGGAGAGGATGCTGCTGACGTAGTTCTTCACCGTCTTGTCGGAGAGGAAGACGTCGGCCGCGATCTCCTTGTTCGTCTTCCCCTCGGCGACCAGGAGCAGGATCTTGCGCTCCTGCGAGGTGAGGTCGCTGAGCTCGTCTAGCTCGTCGCCGCTGGCGATGCGCCGAACCCGCTCGAGCACGCGCTCGGTGACCGCAGGATCGAGCAGCGAGTCGCCGCGACCGACCGCCTCGAGGGCCGTGACCAGGTCCCGGCCGCGGATCTGCTTGAGCAGGTAGCCGCTGGCACCCGCCAGGATCGCCGACAGGACCGCCTCCTCGTCGGGGTACGAGGTCAGCATCACGATGCGCATGGCGGGGAACTCGGCGCGGATATCGCGACAGGCTTCGATCCCGGAGCCGTCCGGCAGGCGAACGTCCATCACCACCAGGTCCGGCTCGAACCGGCGTGCGGCAGCGATCGATTCGGCGACGCTGCCCGCCTCGGCGACGACCTGGAACTCCTCGCGGCGGGATAGCAGAGCGACCAAGCCCTCGCGCACCACTTCGTGATCGTCGACCACCAGCAGGCGCAGTGGCGTACGCGGGGGGGCCGGGTCGTTGCTCATGGGGTTTCCATCCTCGCTCCGCCTGCCGCCTACGCCGGGAGCGGCACCGACACGATGATACGGGTCCCGTCCCCGGCGTGACTCGCGACGCGGAGCGTCCCGCCGATGGCCTCGGC
This sequence comes from Candidatus Limnocylindria bacterium, assembly GCA_038322875.1. GTDB lineage: Bacteria > Chloroflexota > Limnocylindria > QHBO01 > QHBO01 > CF-167. Next base: position 59,116 of record JBBQGI010000001.1, read on the forward strand.
GCGGCGTCGCATGTTGTCGAGCCCGTGGTGCCCTGCGTTGCGGGCTGCGTCGGGGTCAAAGCCCTGGCCGTTGTCGCTGACTTCGAGCAGGAGAACGCCTCCTCCAAGGGTGAGCTCGACATTGACGAGCGTGGCTGCGGCATGTCGAGCGGCATTGCTGAGCGCCTCGCGGGCAATGCTCAGCAGCTCGCTGCTGATCGCCGCCGAGACGCGTGCGTCGCTCGCCCGGACATCGATCTGCAGTGGGGTATCCAGCCGCGTCTCCTCGGCGAGGGTCTCGAACGCCTTCGCCATTCCGCCGGGACCATCGAGTCCGGGTTGCAGGCCGTAGATGAAGATGCGGATCTCGCTGATCGCCGCATGCAACGCGTCGATGGCGCGGTCGACTCGTTCGCCCGCCTCCGCCGGATTCTGCAGCGCGATCTCGCCGACATCCTCCAGGCCCAGTGTGACGGCGTAGATGCGCTGGATGATCCCGTCATGCAGATCGCGCCCGATTCGCTCGCGATCCTCGACCAGCGCCAGGGCCTGCACCCGCTGGCTCAGACGCGCGTTCTCGATCCCCAGGCCGGCATGCGCGGCGAACCGCTCCACGAGGGTCCGATCGTCGTCGCTGAACTCGACGGCGCCGCGCTTGTTGGTCAGGTACAGATTGCCGATCGACCGCCCCTTGACGGTGACCGGCACGCCCAGGAACGAGTGCATCGCGGGGTGATTTGGGGGGAAGCCGTGGCGCCGCGGGTCAGTTGCGATGTCCGGGATGCGAAAGGTCTTGCCCTCCCGAATGATCAGCCCGAGCAGTCCGCGGCCACGCGGCAGGGCGCCGATGCGCTCGCGCTCGCCCGGCGCCAGCCCGCTGGTAATGAAGCTGTCCATGTCCCCGTTCGGGTGCACGATGCCCAGCGCCGCGTACTCGGCGTCAGCGAGGTCGCGCACGCGGTCGACGATAAGCTGCAGCACCGCCTCGAGCTCGAGGGCACCGGAGAGGCCCTGCACGGCGACATCGAGGGCCGCCAGGCGCGCCTCTGCGCGACGCGCCCGAAGCTCCCAGTCCAGGTCCATGGCGTTAGCCTAGCCCCACCGGAGAGCGTTGGCGGATCGCGCCCCGCCTACGCTGCCTTGCTGAACGTGACCTCCACCAGCGGGGAGCGATCCATCATGACGTCGAGGTCATCGCGACCCCAGTTGCGCGCGACGCGCGCCATGACGGCGCGACGCTCGGTTGGCTCAACAATCGGTCTCGCCGTCGCCGCCAGATCGGCCTTGACCGTCCCCTTGAGGTGGAAGGTGAAGCGGGGATCGGCCACCAGATTGGCGTACCAGCTGCGTTTCCCGGGGAGGCCGCTCAGGACGATCCGCCCGTCGATGTTGTGGAAGACGGTCTCGATCCGTCGGGCCTGGCCGGTGCGTCGGCCGGTGGTGGTGATGTCGATGGTGTGGCCCCTCGACAACGCGCGCGCGACGCGCTCGTCGGGAGGAAGCTCGGCGGCAAGGTGATTGCTCATGCAACCAATAATACACGGTCGTGCGGTCACGAAAGAGGGGGCGCCCTGTCGCGCGCGCAGCGGCCCGAAGGTCGCTGGTCGTGATCTCCGCCGCGATCCTCCGCGGGGTCGGCGGGCGGCGGGCAGATCCAGCAGATTGGGTACGGCGTCGCGGCCGGCGTGCTGATGGACGCCTTCCTGCTTCGCTCGCTGCTGGTGCCATCTCTCGTGGTTCTTCTGGGTCGGTGGAACTGGTGGCCGTCGCCACCTCGCCCGCGACTCGACGCCGGATGGCCTCCCCGCTCCAGGGAACGACAACTAGAACGGCTGTTCTACCTTAGGCGGTCGCGATAGACTGACGCCGTCGTGGCCAAGACCGATCCGCTGGCACCATTCTCTGCGGCGACCCGCGCCTGGTTTGCCGAGGCATTTGCCGAGCCGACGCGGGCGCAGGTGCTCGGCTGGGCGGCGATCTCGGCGGGCCAGCACACGCTCCTGCACGCTCCCACCGGCTCCGGCAAGACCCTGGCCGCGTTCCTGTGGTGTCTCGACCGGCTCTTCGGCGAAACGGCCCCCCGGGTGCGCGACCGTCGGCTGCGGGTGCTCTATGTCTCGCCGCTGAAGGCGCTCACCTACGACGTGGAGCGGAACCTGAGGGCGCCACTGGCGGGCATCCGACGGCTGGCGGAGCGGATGGGCCAGGAGCTGCCCGAGGTGCGGGTCGCCTCCCGCACGGGGGACACCCCGGCCGACGCGCGGCGCCAACTGGTGCGCGACCCGCCCGAGATCCTGGTCACGACCCCTGAGTCGCTCTACCTGCTCCTGACCAGCCAGGCGCGCGAGGCGCTGCGCGGGGTCGAGTACGTGATCATCGACGAAGTGCACGCCATGGCCGGCACGAAGCGCGGAGCCCACCTGGCGATTTCGCTGGAGCGCCTCTCCGCTCTCGCGGATGCCGAGCCGCAGCGGATTGGCTTGTCTGCCACGCAGCGCCCACTCTCGGCGATCGCCGCATTCCTGGGAGGGACCGGGCGGACGGTACGGATCGCCGACGCCGGGGCGGGCAAGACGCTCGCCCTGGAAGTGATCGTCCCGGTCGAGGACCTTGGCCACCTCTCGGATGGAGCGGCAGAGGACGACGGTCCGGAGAAACGCCATTCGATCTGGCCGAACATCTACCCGCCGCTGCTGGAGCTGATCCGGGCGCATCGGTCCACCCTGGTCTTCGTCAACTCTCGCCGGCTGGCTGAGCGCATGAGCAGCCGTCTGAACGAGCTCGCCGGAGAGGAGCTGGTGCTGGCGCATCACGGGAGCATCGCCCGTGAGCAGCGGCTGCAGATCGAGGAGGCGTTGAAGGGCGGTCGCCTGCCGGGGCTGGTGGCGACCTCGAGCCTGGAGCTCGGGATCGACATGGGAGCGATCGACCTGGTCGTCCAGATCGAGTCGCCGCCCAGCGTGGCTTCGGGCCTGCAGCGCATCGGGCGCGCCGGGCACCAGGTCGGCGAGCCGTCCGTCGGAAAGATCTTCCCCAACCATCGCAGCGACCTGCTGGAGGCTGCCGTGGTGGTGAGACGGATGCTCGATGGCGCCATCGAGGAGACGCGCATCCCGCGTAATCCGCTCGACGTCCTCGCCCAGCAGATCGTCGCGATCTGCGCCATGGACCCGTGGACCGTCGACGCGCTGCACGCGCTAGTGACCCGGGCCGAGCCGTTTCGCGACCTCTCGCGGCAGCAGCTCGAGGGGGTGCTGGACATGCTGTCCGGCCGCTATCCGTCGGACGAGTTCGCTGAGCTGAAGCCGCGCATCGTGTGGGACCGCGGGACCGACACGATCCAGAGCCGCAACGACGCGCGGGTGGTCGCGATCGTCTCGGGGGGCACGATCCCGGATCGGGGCCTGTTCGGGGTCTTCCTGGCGGGTGAGCAGGGCGGCAAGGGCCGCCGCGTCGGCGAGCTGGATGAGGAGATGGTGTACGAGAGCCGCGTCGGCGAGGTCTTCCTGCTCGGCGCCTCGTCCTGGCGCATCGACGAGATCCGCGCCGACCGCGTGATCGTCTCGCCAGCGCCCGGCCAGCCGGGGAAGATGCCGTTCTGGCATGGCGACACGCTCGGCCGTCCGGTCGAGCTGGGTCGGGCGATCGGAGCCTTCGTGCGCGAGATGGAGGGCATGGAGCCGGACGCGGCCGAGGCTCGCCTGCGCGACGACCACGCCCTCGACGAGCGCGCAGCACGGAACCTGCTCGCCTATCTCGCCGAGCAACGGGAGGCGACCGGCACGCTGCCGTCGGACCGGGTCATCGTGATCGAACGCTTCCGCGACGAGCTCGGTGATTGGCGGGTGTGCCTCCTCTCGCCGTTCGGCGGCCGGGTGCATGCCCCGTGGGCGATGGCGATCGAGGCGCGCCTGGCCGCCGAGGGCCAGCTGGTCCAGACGATCTGGACCGATGACGGGATCGCCCTCCGCCTGCCGGAGGCAACCGAGCCGCCGCCAGAGGACCTCTTCCTGCTCGATCCCGATGAGATCGAGCGCCTGGTGACCGATGCGCTCGGCGGCACGGCCCTCTTTGCGTCCCGGTTCCGCGAGAACGCCGCGCGAGCTCTGCTGCTGCCGCGCCGCTGGCCGGGCCAGCGCACGCCGCTCTGGATGCAGCGCCAGCGATCCTCCGACCTGCTCGCGGTTGCCAGCCGGTACGGCTCGTTCCCGATCATCCTGGAGACGTATCGCGAGATCCTGCGCGACGTCTTCGACCTGCCCGCCCTGGCCGAAGTCCTGGCCGCGATCCGCTCCCGCCAGATCCGGGTTGTCAGCGTCCAGACCCAGACCGCCTCGCCGTTTGCCTCCGGGCTGCTCTTCAACTGGGTCATCGCCTACATGTACGAGGGCGACGCGCCGCTGGCGGAGCGGCGGGCGCAGGCCCTGGCCCTGGACCGCGAGCTGCTGGCGGAGCTTCTCGGCGTCGACGAGCTGCGCGAGCTGCTCGACCCTGCCGCGATCGCCGACCTGGAGCTGGACCTGCAGGCGCTCACCGGCGGTCGGCGGGTGCGCACGGTTGACGGTGTCCACGATCTGCTGCGCCGTCTGGGCGACCTGCGCGGCGACGAGGTCGCCGGCCGGGCAGACCTGGACAAGCCGCAGGCGGCACTCGAGAACCTCGAGCGCGATCGGCGCATCGTGACTCTGCGAATCGCGGGCGAGTCGCGCTGGATTGCCGTCGAGGAGGTGGCGCGGTACCGGGACGCGCTCGGCGCCAGCCCGCCGCCGGGCGTGGCCGAGACGTGGCTGGCGGCCGCGACCGATGGCCCACCGCCCCTCGACGCCCTCCTCTTGCGATGGGCCCGCACCCACGCTCCCTTCACCGCCGGAGGACCCGCTGGAAGGTGGGGGATCGCAACGGAGCGCGTGGCCGAGCGCCTGGCTGCCCTGGTCGAAGCGGGCAGCCTGGTGGAGGGGTCGTTCCGGTCTGGCGTCGAGGACCGGGAATTTGCCGACCCCGAGGTCATGCGTTCCCTGCGCCGTCGATCGCTCGCACGCCTGCGCCGCGAGGTCGAGCCGGTGTCGGGCGAGGCGCTCGCCCGTTTCCTGCCGGCCTGGCAGGGGATCGGCAGCCGAGCGGGAGGCACCGCCAGGCTGCTCGAGGTCGTCTCGCAGCTCGAGGGCTATCCGATCCCTGCCTCCATCCTGGAGCGTGACGTGCTCTCCGCGCGCGTATCCGGCTACCTGCCCCGCCTGCTGGACGAGCTGGGAGCGGCGGGTGACGTGGTCTGGATCGGCCGCGGCCCGATCGGCCGGGACGACGGCAGGGTGGCGCTCTTCCGTCGCGAGCGGGCCGAGCTGCTGGCCTCCGCTGGCGCGTTCGAGTCCGGCGACCGCCCGGCTGGCGCGCTGCACGATGCCATCCGTGCTCAGCTGGAGCGACGCGGCGCGACCTTCTTCGGGCCGCTGCGTGCCACTGTCCGCGACGCCCGCACCGACGACGAGCTGCTCGATGCCCTGTGGGACCTCGTCTGGTCGGGGGAGGTCACCAACGACACGCTGGCGCCCCTGCGCGCGCTGTCGCTGTCGCGTTCCCGTTCGCGCACGACGCGTCCGGGCCGGCCTGCCGGCAGCGGTCCGCCCCGAGCTGCCGGTCGCTGGTCGCTGGTCGCCGACCTGGTTGGTGAGGGCCGCTCACCCACCGAGCGGAGCCATGCCCAGGCAATCGCCTTGCTGGAGCGCCATGGCGTGGTGACGCGCGAGGCGGTGCTGGCCGAAGGGCTGGCCGGCGGGTTCGCATCGGTCTACCCGGTGCTCAAGGCGATGGAGGAGGCGGGCCGCGCGCGACGCGGCTACTTCGTGGCTGGCCTCGGCGCGGCGCAGTTCGCGCTGCCGGGAGCGGTCGATCGCCTCCGTGCCGCACGCGAGTCCGATCTCGAGGGCAGCCCCGAGATCGTGATCCTGGCGGCCGCCGATCCCGCCCAGCCATATGGCGCGACGCTCCCGTGGCCGCGCGACGAGGAGCTGGACCGCCTGCCACTGGCCCGCGTGCCGGGCGCGTACGTCGTCCTGGCCGATGGCGCACCGGCGCTGTACGTCGAGCGGGGCGGTCGTGGCCTGCTGACGCTGCCGGCCCTCGCCGAGCCGGAGATCGCCAGGCTCGCCATCGGAGCGCTGCCACGCCTGCTGGCTCCTGCGGGTCCGTTGCGCGAGTTCCGTCTGGAGCGGGTCGACCGTTTGCCGCCGGCTGAATCGGCGCTGGCCGAAGCGCTGCGCGGGCTGGGATTCCGGCCCTCGTATCGGTCCTGGCTGCTGCGACCCTGAGCGCTGGCGTCAGGCGCGAAACCGATTCCGGGCAGAAAAAATGCCCCGGAGGAACCTCACCCCGCCCCCTTGATGCAATCTCGGGATCGTGGCCCGGCTCCTCCGGAACAAACAGAACTCTAGGGGCAGGTGCCGGGTCTGCCTAGGGGACTTCTCCACGAGTTTTCGGGCAATCGCCAGAGTTATCCACTAGCCGTCCACAACTCCCGGCGATTGGGTGGGCCGGCCAAGGGCGCCATCCCAGCCAGCGGTGCCGGGCTCAGCGCAGCTGGACCGTCTCCAGGTAGGTCGGCAACTGAGCTTCGAGGTGCATCGTGTCGCGAATGCGCGCGGCGAAGGCCTCGGCTGCGTCCGGGTCGCCGTGGACGACGAAGACCTTCTTCGGACGCCCATCGCCCGCGGTGCTCCCACCGGCCTTGGCGAAGTTCGACAGCCAGTCATCCAGCTCGTGCTCGTCTGCGTGGGCCGAGAAGCCGGAGATGGATCGGATCTGGCAGTTGACCGGATACTCCTCGCCGTCGATCCGCGCGGTCTTGCCGCCGGTCTGCAGGTGGCGCCCCAGGGTTCCCTCCCCCTGGTAGCCGATGAAGAGGAGGGTGCAGGCTGGGTCAGGAAGGAAGTCCTTGAGGTGGTGCATGATCCGGCCGCCGGTCAGCATCCCCGAGCTCGCGACGATCATCAGCGGTCGTGGCTGGTTCCTGATCCCCTTGGACTGATCGACCTCGTTGGTGTAGGTCTCGCCGGGATAGACGAGCGGTGAATCGCCGCTCTTCACCAAGTCGGCCGTCTCCCGGTCGAACTCCTCGGGGTGGCGCGCATAGACGTCGCTTGCGCGGCTGGCCATCGGCGAATCCAGGTATAGGGGCAGCGACGGGATGCGCCCGTCGCGGACCAGCTCGTCGAGCACCCAGACCAGCTCCTGCGTGCGACCGATGGCGAAGGCGGGCACCAGCAGCACACCGCGTCCCTTGGCGACCTCGACGACCGCCTTGGCCAGCTCGGCGATCGCCTCGTCGTGCGGGGCGTGCTCGCGGTTGCCGTAGGTCGACTCGACCAGCACGAAGTCGGCGTGGCTGATCGGCGTCGGGTCGCGCAGGATCGGCGTGTCGCAGCGACCGAGGTCGCCGGAGAAGACGATCGTGGTCGTCTCAACTCCATCGGTCACCTGCAGCTCGATGATCGCCGACCCCAGGATGTGTCCTGCATCGCGGAAGGTCGCCGTGCAGCCGGCCGCCACTTCGACCGGCTGGTCGTAGGCGATCGGTTCGAACTGGATGATCGTGGCCTCCACGTCGGCCATCGTGTACAGCGCCGTGCGGTGCATCGTCATGCCCTCGGGCTTCGCCTTGCGGAGATCCGCCGGCATGTTGGCCCCGGTCTCCATGGCGGCATCCTCGCTCGAGAGCTCCGCATCGTGGGCCGCCGCCTCATCGGGATGCTTGCGACGCCACCGGTTCTCCGCCTCTTCCTGGAGCTTCGCGGCATCTCGCAGGACGATCTCCGTCAGGTCGAGCGTTCCGGGGGTCGCGCGGATCGGTCCCTTGAAGCCGGCCTTGACGAGCGCTGGAATCCGGCCGCAGTGATCCAGGTGCGCGTGCGTCACGAGGAGCGCATCGAGGCTCCTCGGATCGAACTCGAAGGCCATCCGGTTACGGACCACTTCGTGCGGCGAGCCCTGGAACATGCCGCAGTCGACGAGCAGGCGTCGGTCCCCGGCAATTACCAGGTACTGGGATCCGGTGACGGTGCCGACGGCCCCCAGGAACTGGATCTGGATGCTCACGCCGCGGAGTATGGCCGAAGGCGCGTCGAGCGTCCGGATCGGGTCAGCCCTCTATGATCGCCTCGTGCCGTTCCCGATCGATCCGCCCATCGAGCCGATGCTCGCCAAGCCGACCCCCGAGCTGCCGGTCGGGGATGGCTGGCGCTACGAGCCGAAGTGGGACGGCTTCCGGGCGCTCGTCTTTCGCGACTGCGACGAGCTGTACCTGCAGTCGCGAGACCTGAAGCCACTGGACCGATATTTTCCGGAGCTGCTCGACCCCCTTCGCGCCCTGGGCGGGCCAGCGGCACGCTTCGTGCTCGACGGCGAGATCGTCATCGCCCGAGACGGCGAGCTCCAGTTCGAGTCGCTGCTGCTGCGCATCCATCCCGCTGCGTCCCGCGTCGCGATGTTGGCCGGGGAGACGCCAGCCTCGTTCGTGGCGTTCGACTGCCTGGCGGAAGGCGCCGACGACCTGCGCGACGCAACCCATGACGAGCGGCGCGCGCGGTTGGAGCGGCTGCTGGCCGATTCGCCGCCATCGGTCCTGCTGACCCCGGCCACCGCCGACCCGGCAGTGGCGCGGCACTGGTTCGACGTCTTCGAGGGCGCCGGGCTGGACGGCGTGATCGCCAAGCGCGCGGAGCAGGTCTATGCTCCGGGCAAGCGCCAGATGGCCAAGATCAAGCACCTGCGCACCGCCGACTGCGTGGTGGCGGGCTTCCGCTGGCACAAGAACGGCCCGGGGACGATGGTCGGGTCGCTGCTGCTCGGCCTCTGGACCGACGCGGGCCAGCTGCAGCACGTCGGGGTCACATCCTCATTCACCGAGGTCAAACGCCGGGAGCTGGTCGAATTCCTCCAGCCGTACCGGGCCGCTGCGCTCGACGGCCATCCATGGCGCGAGTGGAAGGATTGGGAGGCGGCCGCCGAGGGCAAGCGCATGCCGGGCGCCACCTCGCGCTGGAACCGCGGCAAGGATCTCTCGTGGGAGCCGCTTCGCACTGAGCTGGTGTGCGAGGTCGCCTTCGATCACCTGCAGGGCGATCGATTTCGCCACGGCACCACGTTCAAGCGCTGGCGCCCGGACAAGCCGCCGAGTGAGTGTCGCTACGATCAGCTCGAGGAGACCCCGCCCGCCCTTCTGGCGGACCTCTTCGGCGGCCGGTGAGCCGGTTGGCTAGTTGGCGACAATCGACTCGGCGAGTGTCCTGAACTGACCCTGCGTGAAGTCGCGCAGATTGCCCACAAGCGCGACGCCATCGCTACCGATCTGCCAGACAAGAACCATCTCACCGCTTGGAGCATGCAGGTAGAAGGTGGCACGGGCCCCATTCACCATCACGTCTGGCTGCATATCTCCGCCGGTCGTATTGGCGGGTCCATCAAATGCCTGGATGAGCTGGATCCAACTGTCCCCATCTTCAGGATCAGCGATCGGGCGGTAGAGGCGGCTCCAACGCCCCGTCTCGCTTTCCTGGAGACTCTCCTCGTGGCGAAGCTGCCAACCTGGAGGGAGGCCAGCAATGGCGACAAGGCCAGGCGGTGGCGCCAGGAAGGTCACGTATCCGGCGAGATCACGAATGCGGATGCCCAGGTACGGCTCTTCCAGCGTAATCACGACGCTCCGCTGGAATCCAATGAGGACGCAGACGACACCTTCACGCGGGGCGGCAGGATGCTGCAGCGCGTAGATCCCGATGTGGAGTTCGTCCTCGACGATCTGAGCGCGGCCAACATAGCCGACGCTGCACGGGTCATCGGCCGAGAACTCCCGTCCGCCGATGAAGGTCACGCTGACAGACATGCCGTCATGGGCGAGCGCAACTGCATCAAACCTGACCGGCCGCGCCGGCTCGGCCAGCGGGGCCCGCTCTACGGGACCGAACAAGGTGGTACAACCGAAGACGATCGGTGCTACTCCAGCCACGAATCCCACGACGCATACCCGTCGCATGACGTTCAGACGCCCCGGGTCATCGGCAATTCATTCACGCCGAACGCAGCATGACGAGGTTGTCGCCGTTCCGCCAAGGACGATCCATCGCTACACTCCACCCGGCTCCGTCATATCGAGGAGATAGCGAATCCGTGACCGATCCCAATCTTGCCGTCAACGAACTCGCCGACCGATTCTGGGAGGGGGTCCTCTCGCGAGACCCGATCTACGCCACGATCCTCGGTGACACGCGCTGGGACGACCAGCTGCCAGACCTGGGCGAGGCGGGACGCGCGGCAGACGCCGACGCCTATCAGGAGACCCTGGCCGCAGCGGAGGTGATCGGAGCCGAGGGGCTTGAGCCGGAGCAGGTGATCACGCGCGACATGCTGATGCTCGTCGCCAGCACGCACCTGGAGGCATTGGAACAGAAGCAGTACCAGTTCGCCGTCAACCACATCTTTGGCGTGCAGACGATGCCAATGCAGGTGGCCCAGTACCAGATCGCGGACACGCCCGAGGGGCTCGAGCGCCTGATCAGTCGGTACGCTGCCTACCCGGCAGCGACCGAGCAGACGATCGAAACCCTGCGCGAGGGCATCGCCGACGGCCGTACCTCGGCTGCCGTGCCGGTTCGCAAGGAGATCGAGCAGATCGCGCGGATGCTCGCGGTGCCGAGCGATGTCTTCCCAGCGGTCACCATGGCGCAGGTCGCCGACGATGCCGCGCGCGATCAGATTCGCACGGCGGTCGAGGCCGACATCTATCCAGCGCTGCAGCGGCTCCACGACTTCCTGGCCGACGAGTACGAGGCGCAGGCGCGACCGGAGCCGGGGATCTCCGCCACGCCGGGCGGCGACGAGGCGTATCGGCTCGGCATTCGCATGAACACGACGATCGACACCACCCCGGACGAGGTGCATGGCTTCGGGATGGAGGACCTGGTGCATATCGAGGCAGAGAAGGACGAGATCGCGCGACGGGCCGGCTATCGGGATCGCCTCGCGTATGCGAAGGCGCTGTCCGAGGATCCTGCAAACCACTCGTCGTCGCGGGAGCGGATCATCGAGATCGCTGCCGAGCAGACGGCTCGCGCCTTCGCCACGGCGCGCAGCTACTTCGGCCGCCTGCCGCGTGCCGACTGCGAGGTCAAGGCGGTGGAGGAGTACCGCGAGCGCGAAGTGCCGCCCGCCTTCTACATGCCACCCACCATCGACGGTTCGCGACCCGGACAGTACTACCTCAATACGTACCAGCCCGAGCAGCGGGACCTGCACAAGATCGCCTCGATCACGTTTCACGAGGCGACCCCGGGGCATCACTTCCAGCTCGCCATCGAGATGGAGCTCACCGGCCTGCCGGCCTTCCGAACCCTCGGCTCGCGCATGGCCGGCGCCGCCTATTCCGAGGGCTGGGGCCTCTACTGCGAACGCCTCGCCGACGAGATGGGGCTGTACCAATCCGATGCCGAACGACTCGGCATGCTGGACGCGCAGGCGTTTCGGGCGGCACGCCTGGTGGTCGACTCAGGACTCCACGCCTTCGGCTGGAGCCGCGCCCGCGCTATCGAGTTCATGCACGAGCGCGGAGCGCTGCCGCCGGTCGATGCCGAGATCGAGGTGGATCGCTACACCATCTGGCCGGGTCAGGCACTCGCCTACAAGATCGGCCAGCGCGAGATCGAGCGGGCACGGCGTGAGGTGAGCGAGTTCATGGGAGACCGATTCGACCTGCGCGCCTTCCACGACGAGGTGCTGGGCCACGGATCGATCCCGCTGGCGACGCTGCGCCGCGAGATCCCCGGCTGGGTCGAGGCGGCCGTCGCGGCGCGCGAGGGCGCGCCGGCAGGCTGAGCGGCCCGATGCGTGCGCCCGAGCAGGTCACGCTGGCCGGACGCTTTGTCCGCCTCGAGCCGATCGAGGAGCGGCACCGCGACGACCTCCTGGCCGCCGCATCGGAGGACCCTACGACCTTCCGGTACATGGGTGCCGACCTGTCCGTCGGCCTGGAGGTCTGGCCGGCCTACCTGGCGGACGCTCTGCGCCCCGACTACGTCGCCTGGGCCACCGTCGATGCGGCCAGCGGCCGGGCGATCGGCGCGACCCGCTTCGGCGACATCGCGCCGGAGCACGGGCGGGTGGAGATCGGCTGGACGTGGATCGCGCCCTCGCACCAGCGCAGCGCCACGAACACCGAGGCGAAGCTGCTCCAGCTCGGCTACGCCTTCGATGAGCTGGGGGCGACTCGGGTCGCGCTCAAGACCGATGGACGCAACCTGCGCTCACAGGCGGCGATCGAGCGGCTCGGGGCGCAGCGCGAGGGGGCGCTGCGGAGGCACATGCGCATGCCCGATGGCTTCATCCGCGACACGGTCTACTTCTCAATCCTGGCCGAGGAGTGGCCCGCGGTGAAGGCCCGTCTCGAGGAACGGCTCAGCCAGTGAGGATCACCTGGCCGCAGGCGCTGGGATGGCGCCTGGGTCGGCAGCTGCTCGACCCGGTGGGCAGCCTCTCAGCAGTGGATGTGGTACGGCGGTTGGGCGGCGTCCAGGCCCAGGTCGCCTCTTCGGCCGACCTGGCCGTGCGTGTCCGTCGGGCCTCCTTGCGCGACGGCGAGGTGAATCGCGCCCTGGTCGAAGGCCGGCTCATCAAGACCTGGGCGATGCGCGGCGCGCTCCATCTCCTCACGCCCGAAGAGGGAGGCGCCTTCCTGTCCCTGATCGCCGCCGGGCGATCATGGGAGCTGCCGAGCTGGCAGCGCTACTTCGGCATGCAGGCCAGGCACTGGGACACCATGCGCGCCGTCGTACGCGAAGCACTCGCAGGTCCGGCCCGGACGCGTGAGGAGCTCATCGCGGCAATCGTCGCTGAGCCCAAGCTGAGTCACCTGGCCAAGGAGCTGCGCTCCGGGTGGGGAACGCTCTTCAAGCCGCTCGCCTTCCAGGGCGAGCTGTGCTACGGCCCCAACCGCGGGACCCGCGTGACCTTCATGCGTCCCGACATCGTCAGTGCACAATGGGCCGGCCTCCCCGATCCCGACGCTGCCGCCCCACTTGTGATCCTCTCCTACCTTGCGGCCTACGGTCCGGCGACGACCGATAGCCTCTGCAACTGGCTGGCCGGCGGCCGGGGCGCCCGCCGGCTGCGCGCCTGGGTCGCTGCCCTCGGCGACCGGCTGGCGGCGGTCGACGTGGATGGGGAAGCGGCCTGGGTTCGCGCGGAGGACCTCGACGAGCTGGCTAGGGCGCGACCGAGCAACCGCGATTCGGCTGCTGCCGGGATTCGACGCCTACGTCCTGGGACCCGGGACCAATGACGGGCGGGTCGTGCCCGCCGCGCGCCGCAGCGCGGTGAGCCGCCAGAGCGGCTGGATCTCACCGGTCGTCGTCGCGGGCGGGGTGGTGGCTGGAACCTGGGAGCTCGACCGCGAGATCATCCGCATCGACTGGTTCCGCGAAGCCGGCAGACTGCCGCGCAGGGCTCTCGGCGACGAGGTGGCGCGCCTGGAAACGATCTTCGGGCGCGACCTGCGGGCCGAGTTGCGTTTGATCTGAGGGGATCGCTCGGCTGACCTCAGGACGCCGCGTGGATCTCCTGGGCAGCCTTGATCCCCGACTCGAGCGCGCCCTGGATCCAGGCGTGGTAGAGCGAGCAGTGCTCGCCGGCGAAGTAGATCCGACCCTCCGGCCGCACGATGTCGGCCTGCAGCTGGGTCTGCTGCTCCGGCGCGAAGAGGGCGAATGCGCCGTTCGCAAAGCGGTCGCTGTACCAGGCGTGCGAGGCGCCGACCTCGTACACATCGCGGATGCGGGGGTGGATCGTCGACACATCGTCGAGAGCCTCCTCGAGCCGCGTCTCGTCGTCCATGGCGCCCCAGCGCAGCGCGTCCTGGCTCCAGGTGTAGGAGGCGAGGAGGACGCCCCGCGCAGTCGACGGGTCGGGGGTGGGGTAGTTGATGCGCCGGATCGGCAGGTCCGTGACGGTCGCCCCGCCGTAGATGCCGTCATCGGCTTCCCACACGCGCTCACTGACCTGGAACAGGATCTTGGTGGAGGCCGAGTAGTTCAGCTGCCGGATGGCGCGCTGCTTCTCGTGCGAGAAGGGCGTGAGCTGCTCCACCTGGCGGAGGACCGAGAAGGGGATGGCGCAGATCGCATAGTCGGCGCGCTCCGTGTAGCGGCCGGCCTCGGTCTTGAAGTGGATCGTCACCCCATCTGGATCCTGATCGATGGCAAAAACCTCGGCGCCGAAACGGATCCGGTCCTGCAGCTCGCCGTAGAAGGCGCGAGGCAACAGATCGGTGCCGCCCACGATCTCCTGCATGTCCTCGAATGACTTGCCCAGGTCCTCGCGCAGCTCCTCGATGACTGCGTTATTCATATCGGCCTCGACGAAGTTGATGACGCCGTACATCTCGATGGCGCCTTCGCTGAAGCCCTTCAGCACCAGGAACTCGCGGAGCGAGTACTGATCGTACTCACGCACAATCTGCTCCCAGCCGGCGTCGCCCTCGCGCGCGAGAAGCTCGCGCAGGTCGCGCGTGGCGTCCTGCCATAGGTCGTCGATCGTTCGGCCGCGCTCGTGCTCGGCGACTTCGAAGGGCAGCTCGCCTGGCTGCTGGTGCGCTTCCTCGGCGGTCAACCGCCTGCCGCCGACGTGGACCAGGCCCTTGGGATTGCCCATCATGAACGGGCGCAGGGACAGGCCGAAGAGGGTGACGTACTTCAGGGTCAGGTCATGCACGCGTGGGATGCGCATGGCGCCCGCCTCCGCGTAGAGGCCGGGGGCGAACGAGCGCAGGGTGTAGACGCGTCCCCCGACCCGGTTCTGCGCCTCGAGGATCAGCGGGTCATGACCCTGGCGGGCCAGCTCGAAGGCGGCAACCAGGCCCGCCATGCCACCGCCGATGACGATGACGCGCTTGCGTTGTCCCTCGAGCGGCTCGAGTCCCTCACGGGGGACCGACAGCACTTCGGCGGCGACCGGTGCGGCCGAAGGCGGCGGCTGCTCTTCAGGGTCCGGATGGAGCGGATCGCGGGTGTCTGGCTGCATGACGCGATCCTATCGGCTATTCCTGGTCGCGGTAGGCCGCCCACGGGTCGTAGTCGGGGTCGGGTGGCGCGGCGGGCGGCCGATCCGCCTCCGGAACGTGGCGCAGGTTGACCCGGACCCGGTACCACAGCGTCGAGCGGCCGCGCATCCCGTCGACCAGCACGTCGTCCTCGGCGAGCAGGTTCGCGGCCTTCGCGTGGCGCTTCTTCCATCGCTCGAGCCCAGCCAGTGCCTCCTCCCTGGTGGCCGCCTGGCTGATGACGAGCAGCGGCTGCGTGGAGCGGCGGCGGCCGGTGGGCGAGACCGTGCCATCGGAGCGTCGCGCCGGAGGTGACGGCATGGCCGGAGCGACCGACCCCACTCGGCCGCGTGGGGCGGTCGGATCGGTCGGCGGGGGAGGCGAATCCGGCATGCGTCGCTTGGATGGCTGGACGCGCGGCGGCTCGCCCGGCTGCTTGGCATAGTTCGGCGGCCAGGGTGCGTCGCCCAGTCCTGTCGCCTCGTCACGGCCCGAGAGCTCCAGCAGTGCCTCCAGCGACCCCACTGCATCGTCGATCCCCGCCCCCACGTCGCCGAGCCGGGCGTATCGGTCCAGCATGGTGGTGATCGTGAAGTCCGCCAGCTCCGCGTCGGGGACCTCCTCCCAGAGCAACGGCGCGGATACCCGCGCGTCGGGCACCGGGCGCACCGAATAGGCCGATGCCACGGTGCGGTCCTTGGCGTTCTGGTTGTAATCCAGGAAGACGCCGTGACGCTCTTCCTTCCACCATTTGCTGGTGGCCAGCTCCGGGGCGCGCCGCTCGACCTCACGCGCCAGGGTGAGAGCCGCTCGACGCACCTCGCCGAATCCCCAGCGCCGCTCGATCCGGGCATAGACATGGATCCCGCGCGAGCCCGATGTCTTCGGCCAGCCGGTCAGGCCGTGATCGACCAGCACGTCGCGGACCACCATCGCCACGTCCCGGACCGCACTCCACGGGACGCCCGGACCCGGGTCCAGGTCGACCCGCAGCTCGTCAGGGTGCTCCAGGTCGTCGTCGCGCACCGGGTGCGGGTTGAGGTCGATGCAGCCGAGGTTGATGACCCACGCCAGCGCGGCCCCGTTGCTCACCACCACCTCGTCGGCGGTGCGGCCCGACGGAAACGCGAGCTCGACCGTCCTGACGAATGCGGGAACGGAGGCCGGTGCGCGCTTCTGGAAGAAGGCCTCGCCGGCTGCGCCGTTGACGAAGCGCTTCAGCGCCATCGGCCGGTCGCGGACGCCGCGCAGCGCTCCATCGGCGACGGCGAGGTAGTACTGCACCAGGTCGAGCTTGGTGACCCCCGGCCCCTCGAAGAAGACCTTGCCGGGATTGCTGATGGAGACCTCGAAGCCGTCGACCTCGAGCAGGACCGATGCGTTCTTCGGCACGTCGAAAGGGTAGCCTCTCCCCAATGGTCGAGCGCTGGAAGCGGTTCATGGTTGCGGCCGATCGCTGGGCGGCGAGGCGACGCACGACGCGGGTCCTGGGCCGAGCGATCACCGGCTTCGCCGAGCATGACGCGCCGGACGTCGCCAGCAGCATGGCCTACTTCGCCGTCCTCTCGCTCTTCCAGGTGGTCGTGCTGGGCGTGATCGCGTTCAGCTTCGTGGTCGGCGAGGGCGAGGCACGGCGCATCGTCATCGGACGTCTGGAGGCCGCGCTCCCGCTCGAGCCCGGGACGATGGGTGCCATCGTGCAGAGCATCATCGAGTCGCGGGGCGGGATCACCTTCGTGAGTGTCGGGATCCTGGCATGGGGGGCCCTCGGCTTCTTCGGCGCACTCAATCGCGGAGTCGGCCGCGCCTTCGCGACGCCCTCGCGACGTCCGTTCTGGCAGGACAAGCTGGTCGGCCTCCTGCTGCTCGGTGCAGCCGGGATGCTCGCCCTGATCTCGGTCGCCGTGGGCCTTGGCGCGAGCATCGCCGGGCGGCTGGCCACCGCCATTCCCGGGGGCGGGGCCGGGGGACGCCTTGCCCTGGACCTCGTCGGACTGCTCGTCCCGTTCGTGCTGGTGCTGATCGCCCTGCTGGTCGTCTACCGGGTCGCGCCGAACCGGCGGGTCACCTTCCGCCAGGTGCTGCCGGGCGCGCTGGTGGCGACGGTCCTCTTCACCATCCTCCGCGCAACCTTCACCTGGTACGCCACCGATGTGGCGCACTATGAGAGCTTCTTCGGGCCGATATCGGCGGTCATCACGCTCCTCGTCTTCCTCTACTTTGCGAGCGTCGTGGTACTCCTGGGTGCCGAGATTGCCCGCGCAAACGTGCTCGAGGACGACGATCCACCACGGTGACGCCGGACCGTTGCTTGAGGTGGAGTGGTACCTTTTGGTAAGGTCACGCGCTCGGATCGCCCGGGTAGCATTCGGCGTCGAACACGTAATGGGGCATCTGGGCTTGATGAAAACCGCATCGATGACTGACGGATGAGGCGACGATCTCATCTGGCCATCACGCTGATTGCCCTGCTGATGGTCGGAACGAGCATCGTCTCAAGCTCCCCCCGCGACTCGGCCCAGGCCGCGGACCCGCTCGCCGACGCGAAGGCGCAGCAGAACTCGCTCCAGAACACGCTGAGCGCGCAGCAAGCTGCCCTGGCTGCCCTGAAGACCAAGTCCACGGCCCTCGCCGGCAAGCTTGGCGCCGCCAGGGCGGAGCTCGCCGCGGTGACCGCGGAATACAACCGTGTCAGCGGCCTGCTGGGGGAGGTCCAGGCGGCGGTCACCGAGATCACGGCGCAGCTGGCCGACCTGCGGGCGCAGATCGACGCGCTCGATCGCCAGCTCACGTCGGTCGCGGTCCAGATCCGGGTTCAGACCGATGAGCTGCGAACTCGCGAGTCGCTCCTGCAGGAGCACCTGCGCTCCGCCTACGAGCACAGCCAGACATCGGTCCTCGAATTGATCCTCTCCGCTGACTCGCTCGACGCGGCCACCACCCAGGTCGGTTACCTGCTTACCCTCTCCGACCAGGATCGCCAGCTTGCAGGCGAGATTCGCGACATGCGCGCCGGCCTCGCATCGCGACGGGCCACCCTGCAGGAGGGCCGTCAGGGCGTCGCCGACGCCCGCGACCAGGCGGATGCCCAGGCTCAGCTGCTGGCGGAGCGACAGGGCGAGCTGGTCTCGATGCAGGCGCAGCTGGCCAGCTTGAAGTCTGCGGCGGACCAGAAGCGGCGCCAGCAGGAAGATGCTCTCAACGCGGCGCTTCAGGCGAAGGGCAACGTCGCGCAGCAGATCGCCGACAGCCAGAAGGCCTTCGAAGCCCAGTCGAGCCTCGTGGCAAAGCTCCAGGCCGAACAGGATGCGCGCAACCAGGCGCCTTCAGCCTTCGGCTTCAAGTGGCCGGAGGTTGGCTTCCACGTGACCCAGGAGTGGGGACCGACCACCTTCCTGCTCGAGCCGTCCTACACCTACAAGGGCAGGTTCTACCAGCACTTCCATGGCGGGATCGACCTCGGCAACGGCTGTGGCACGCCGATCCTGGCCGTGGGCAGCGGCACGATTTCAGCGTCAGGGCAGCCGCTCTGGCCCTGGGACTCCGGTTACGGCGTAGTGATCAGCCACGGCCTCGGCGTGCAGAGCTGGTATTGGCACCTGCGAGCGCAGGTGATCGTGCACCCCGGCCAGGCCGTGACTCGTGGCCAGGTGATCGGCTACGAGGGGACCACCGGCAACTCGACCGGCTGCCACGTCCATTTCGCGATCAATGACCACGGCATCTGGGAGAACCCGCGGGTCTACCTGCCCTAGGCTGATCCGGCGGCCGCCGTCTCCACGCTCTGGGACGCAGGTCGGTACATGCGCTCCACGTACTCGCCGAGCATGCGCGCCGTGCTGAATTGCCAGATCGCGGCGTCGATCGCCTCACGCATGGTGGCGATCCAGTCGCCCGGCACGCCCTCCGCGTCCCGCGCGTAGAAGCGCGGCACGACCTCCTCCTCGAGGAGCCGATAGAGCTCGGCCGCATCGATCTCGTCCTGCGCCGTCTCGTCCTCGAGCGTCTCCCGTCCCCCGATCGCCCACCCGTTCCTGCCATTGAACGCCTCGTCCCACCAGCCATCCAGGATGCTGATCGACGGGATGCCGTTCATCGCCGCCTTCATGCCAGAGGTCCCCGACGCTTCCAGTGGGCGGCGAGGATTGTTCAGCCAGATGTCGACCCCGCCGACCAGGAATCGGGCGACGCGCATGTCGTAGTCCTCGAGGATGAAGACGCGGCCGTGCAGCGCAGACGAGCGTGACAGGGCGAAGATGCGCTGGATCACCTTCTGGCCCGGACGGTCCGCCGGATGCGCCTTGCCGGCCAGCAGCAGCTGCACAGGACGCTCCGGGTCGGCCAGCAGCCGGGCCAGGCGCTCCTCGTCGTGGAAGAGCAGGTCGGCCCGCTTGTAGGTCGCGAAGCGGCGCGCGAAGCCGATCGTCAGCGTCTCCGGATCGAAGGCGGCGTGCATCTCGCGCAGAACGCCGGGCGATTCCCCATGACGGGCGAACTGGCGGGCAAGACGGCGGCGCACGAATTCGAGCAGCTCGCGCTTCTGCTGGCGGTGCGAGCCCCATAGGTCCCCCTCCGGCATGCCCCGGAGTCGTTCGAAGATCTCGGGGCCGCCCACATCGCTGCCCAGGGAAGTGGCGGTCGCCCGCTCGTAGAGGCGACGCAACGGCCGCCCGACCCACGTCGCCACATGGACCCCGTTGGTGATCGCGGTGATCGGTGCCGTGAGCAGCGCGCTCCAGGTGGCGTTGGCGGTCTCGCCATGCAGCCGGCTGACTGCATTCGCCGCCGTGGCATGGCGCAGCACGAATGCCGTCATGTCGAACGGTGGCTCCGCTTCATCGCCCAGGCCACGTCCAAGCTCCATCAGCCGTTCGGCGGGCACCCGGCAAGCCTCGAGCCAGGGAGCGAGCAGGCGGCTGGCGAGCCCGCGCTCAAATTGTTCGTTGCCGTCCTTCACCGGGGTGTGGATCGTGAACACCGCGTTCTTGCCGGAGCGGCGCAATGCCTCCTCGGCGTCGAGTCCAGGTTCCTGCACGAGCAGCTCCCGTGCGCGCTCGAGGAGAAGGAAGGCCGAATGCCCCTCGTTGAGGTGCCAGGCAGCCGGCTCGATGCCAAGGCCCCGCAGCGCGCGCACCCCCCCAACCCCCAGGATCAGCTCCTGGCATAGCCGCATCTCGCGGCCGCGGACGTAGAGGATGTGGGTGATCGGCCGGTCGGCCCCGTCGTTCGCCGGGATATCGGTGTCCAGCAGGAGGAGCGGCACCCGGCCAACCTGCGCCACCCACACCGCGGCATGCACCTTGCGTCCGGGAAAGTCGACGCTGACCTGGAGCGCTGAGCCATCTCGCCCGCGGGCGCGGCGCAGCGGAAGTGCAGCTGGATCGAGATCCGGCTGAGCGTGTTCCTGGTGACCATCGGCGTCGATCTGCTGTCGGAAGTAGCCGCGGCGATACAGCAGACCCACCGCGACGAATGGCAGCGCCGCGTCGGACGCCGATTTGCAGTGGTCGCCGGCCAGGATGCCCAGTCCGCCCGAATAGATCTGCATCGACTCATGAATGCCGTATTCAGCGCAGAAGTAGGCGATCGGGCCGGGCAGTGAGGCGGAGGGATCCCGGTCGGTTGCCCGGCGGTACCACGAGTCGGAGCCGTTGGCGAGGTAGCGGTCGAACTCGTCGAGGAGACGGCTGGCATCCACCATGAAGTCCTCGTCGGCGAGGAGCTCGGCCCATCGGCCAGGCTCGAGCCCACGCAGCACGGGGACCGGACTGCGGTGACGGGCCCAGGCCGCCGAGTCGATCCGGGCAAAGAGGGCGCCTGCGCGCGGCGTCCAGGACCACCACAGGTTGTAGGCCAGCTCGCCGAGGCCCTCCAGTCCCGGAGGCAATCCAAAGTCATGGCCTGGCTGGGTCGGCACACGGACCGGGCTCGTCATCAGGTGCCCGATGATACCGGTGCCGGCCTATCCCCCTTTGGTCCCATGCGCGGAACGAGGGTGTGGGTATCGCTGATCTGGACGCCAGGGCGTACCCTATCGGACCCGTGATGGACGGCTATTCGGTTCAAGAAGCAGCGACCGTCCTCGGGGTCGCTGAAGTGCGCGTCTGGGAACTGTTGGCCCGGGGCGTCATTTCCGGGACCCCCGAGGGTGACTCCATGCGCGTTTTTCTCAAGGCCGCGGCAGCGCCGTCGCCAGGGCCCGCTCCCCGCGACGAGCCACCGCGTACCAACGGAAATGGTGGTTCGCATGGCAACGGCGGTGAGCTGAGTGCGTTCCGAGAGGTCCTGACCGAGTTTCGCAACCTGACCGAGCGCTATGGCCAGGCCCTCCTGGCGCTCGGCGAAGCCCGAGGCGAGGTTGCCGGGCTCCGCTCGCGGGTCGAGCTGCTCGAGGCGCGCCAAGACCTGCGCCTGCCGACCGCCCGCGATGACAGTCCGATTGCGTGGGGAGCGTCCGCCCCCAGCACGCCCACGCCTGAACCAGCGGTTCCTGCCAGTGTGGAGGCCGTGATGCCTGCTCCCGCACCGGTGCGTCCGGGCCCTCGCCCCCGGCCACGCAAGGCCCGCTCCAAGAAGATTGCGATGACCGGCTTCGCCGACGCGCTGGCGCGTGCACAGGACCCATCAGTCGCTGGTGTTGGGGACGCCCTGCCCTCCGTGGAGTTGGCCGTCGAGCAAATCGCGGAATTGTCCTCCGAGCCGTTCGCGGACGTCGTCGTGGAATCAATCGCGGCGTTCGACACGGAACCGATCGCAGACCTCGCCACCGAGCCGTTCGAGGATGTCACGACAGAGCCGTCGGAGGACCTCGACACCGAGCCGTTCGAGGATGCCGCCGCGGCGCCAATCACAGACCTCGGCGCGGAGCCGTTTGAGGATGTCGCCACGGCGCCGATCGAGGAATTGGCGGCGCCGCTCGCGGATGTCGCCGCGGGGGCGGAGACCTCTGAGCGATCGGGCGACATGGCGAAGGAAGAGGCTTCTGTGCCCGTCCGAGATGAAGCGACTGAGTTGGCCGCCGCAGAGCCCGAATCCGATGGGGCAGCGCCGACCTACAGCGCCGCCGTCGTCGAGCCGGACTGGTTTGCGGACGGTGACTTCGCCTGGCTGGATGCCGCCGACGCGGAAGCACGCAGCCAGCCCGAGCCGAGCGCCGTCCCCGCGACCACTGAAGCCGCCGTGGCTCAAGTGGCCGATGCCGACCCCGTGACCGCCGCCGAGGCCGAGCTGGAGACCGAGCCCACGATCGCTCCCGAAGCCGAAGCCGAAGCCGAGCTGGCGGCAGCGCATGAGGACAACCAGCCTGAGCCGGTCATCGTCGCTGAGACCGGGGCCAAGCTGGCGCCAACGACGGAAGACGTGGAGCCCGAGACGACCGTAGTCGCCGAAAACGACGCTGACGTGGCGCACGCGCCCGTGCACCTCGAGCCCGAACCGGACGTAGTTGCCAGAGCGGATGCTGAGGTCGCGCACGCATCCTTGGAGCTTGAGCCCGAATCGGTCATCGTCGCAGAGGCCGAAGTGGTACTGGGGTCCGAGGCTGGCATCGAGTCCGACCCGGTGACGATCGCCGGGGCCGAAGCTGAGGTGGTGCCCGCACCCGAGGACCTTGAGCCGGAGCCGGGCATGGTCGCCGAAGAGGCGGCGTCGGCCGATGACGAGGCGTACGCCGAGTCGGAAATTGGGATCGACGCTACGGCCGCGGTCGAGCAGCAGCCCGTCCTCGACCAGGCGGAGTTCGTCGAGCCGGAGCCATCGGTCGATCCGGAGTCGATTGCGTCTGCCGATACGGAGCGCGCCATCGCCTCGGCATGGGGCGCCCCAGTCGATCCGCAGCTTGCCGGCGAACCCATCTTCCTCGACAACGAGATGTCAGCAGAACCGGAGCCAGACCTCGAACCGGAGCTCACGGCCGACGAAGAGCCGAAGCCCGCCGACGCTGTCGGTTCCGCGTCCGTGGAAGCGGATGTCCGGACGTCGCACGAGAACGCGGATCCGATGGGCCTGGTCGGGCAGGAATCAGCGTCAGGGCGAGCTGATCCCGGACCGATTGCGCTCCGGCAACGCGATCCTGATCCGGCTCCCGAGTTCCGCTCGCCCAGCGGCGAGGAAGAGATGATGTGGATCGGCGACGACCGTGAAGCGGCGTCGGAAATGAAGGCCGGCAGCCGGACCTTGCCGGTGGCCCCCTCCCGGTGGGAGACCGCAGCAACCGAGTCATGGCCCGCCGCGGACAGCGCTTCAAAGACTGCCGACTCGACGCGACCCCCGCTGGCCATGACCGAGGACGAGCTCGCCCAGCTGGCGCGTGATGAAGGCTGGAATGATGCCGAGGTGGCTGCGATCCGAGCCATGATCTGGCGTCCGGGTTCGCCTACCGCCGGATTGCCCGGGGGCGAGGAGCTGGACGAGGCAATGGCCGCCCTGGACGCGATCCCGGTCGAGGCGACCGATGACCCTGGGGCCTCGCGCGAATGGGCGAAAAGCCCCAGGGCCGAACATCAGCCGCCTCCCGCCAAGGACTGGACCTTCGAGCTCGAGCCGAGCCTCGACGAGCTTCCGCCCGCGCGCACTGCGCCGCGCCGACCCCTGCCGGATCCCAGCCGAGCGCGTCGTCGGAAAGGCCCGGCGGCGACGGCCTATCGTCGGCTTCGTCGCCTCTTCCCGAGCTAGCTGGCGTGACCGGGGGCAGCGCCGCATCGAGGTTGCCCGACCTCGGACCGCGCGGCGAGGGCTGGGTCGTAGGACAGGTCCTGCTCCTGGGCCTGCTGGTAGCGGTCAGCCTCCCGCGCATTTCGCACCTGCTGCCTCCCGACCTCCCGAGCTGGGTTGCATTCGCCTTCGGCGCCATGTCCCTGGCGGTCGCGGGAACGACCCTGGTGAGTGGCTTTCGCGATCTCGGCCGAAACCTGTCGCCGCTCCCCAGGCCGCGCAGTGATGCCATCCTGGTCGAATCGGGGATCTACGCGAGCCTCCGGCACCCGGTCTACGCCGGCCTGATCCTCGGGGGCATCGGCTGGAGCTCACTGACCCGCAGCCTGCCCGCCTTCGTCGTGGCCGTGATCCTGGCGATCTGGCTGGATGCCAAGGCGCGTCGCGAGGAGGCCTGGCTGCTCGAGCGATACACGGGCTACGCGGCCTACCGGCGTCGCACGAAGCGGTTCCTGCCCGGGGTCTACTGAGCAAGCTGCGCGGAGTCAGGCCAGCGCCACGGGAACCGGAGTTGCAGCCGTGGCGAAGATCTGCATAATGCTTCGCGTGACACGAATGATTCGCGACGCGAGAACTGTTGCAGCCGAGTTGCTGAACGAGCTGGCGCCGATCATCGCCGGCGAACGGGCCGCTTTCGCCCATCGGTGCCTCGAGCGCTCGATCAGCATGACCCACCTGCACCTGATGACCCTCCTCGACGCGCACGGCCCGCTGCCGATGAGCCGGGTGGCGGAGCTCCTGGGTTGCGGCATGCCGACCGCTACCGGCGTGGTGACCCGCATGGAGGAGCGCGGCCTGGTGTCGCGCGAGCACGACCGCGACGATCGCCGCGTCGTCACCCTGAGCCTGGCCGATGCGGGCGCCCGGGAGATCCGCGAGCTGCACGTCAATCGGCGCCAGCGCATGGCGACCGCACTTGCACACCTTTCCGACCCGGAGCGGGCACAGCTCCTGGCGTCGGTCCGATCCCTTCGCGCGGCGTTCAACCGTGTGAATCAAGAAGGAGTTCCCGCTTGACCGCTGCTGCCGAACCGATGATGGATGCCCCGGTCCACGTGGACCCTCGGGCGAGAGCGGAGATCCTGTTCGCGATCCTGCTCGCGATGTTCCTCTCCGCGCTGGATCAGACCATCGTCGGTACCGCGCTGCCCACGATCATGACCCAACTTCACGGCAACGACCTCTACACCTGGGTGGTCACGATCTACCTGCTGACCGCGACCATCAGCGGACCGATCTACGGCAAGCTCTCCGACCAGTTCGGGCGCCGGCCGATGCTGATGTTCGGGGTGAGCCTTTTCCTGATCGGATCGGCGCTCTCCGGGCTCTCGCAGGAGGCGTGGCAGCTGATCGCGGCACGTGGCCTGCAGGGCCTCGGCGCTGGCGCCATCTTCCCCATCGCGCTGGCCGTGATCGGCGATCTCTTCACCCCTGCCGAGCGGGGCAAGTACCAGGGACTGTTCGGAGCCGTCTTCGGCGTCAGCGCCCTGATCGGGCCGGCGCTTGGCGGCTTTCTGACCGACAACGTCGGCTGGCACTGGATCTTCTTCGTCAACCTGCCGATCGGCGCGGTGGCGCTGGTCATCATCTGGCGCCTGCTTCCCCCGATCAAGCATCCTGAGCGGGCGCGCAACATCGACTACCTGGGCAGCGCGGTGTTCGCTGCGGCGCTGGTGCCAATTCTCATCGGTCTCACCAACAAGCAGACCATGGACTGGTCCAACCCCGAGGTTGGCGGCCTGATTTTGCTCGGAATGGCCCTGGCGGCCGTCTTCGTCTGGGTCGAGTCGCGAGCCGCCGAGCCGATCCTCCCCTTGAGCCTGTTCCGCAATCGATCTATCAGCGTCTCGCTGATCGCTGTCTTCCTGGCGGGGTTCGGCTTCTTCGGGGCGATCATCTTCGTTCCGCGCTGGTTCCAGGTCGTGCTCGGCTCGAGCGCGACGGAGTCCGGCTACCAGATCCTGCCGCTGCTGGCGGGCCTGATCATCAGCTCCGTCGTCTCCGGACAGGTCATCAGCCGGACCGGCCGCTACCGCTGGATCATCATCGTGGCGATGGCCTTCCTTTCGATCGGCCTGTTCCTCATGACCGGGCTGCGCGGCACGACCAGCCTGCCGCAGATATGGTTCTGGATGGTGGTTGCCGGTCTCGGCATCGGACCCAC
This sequence comes from Candidatus Limnocylindria bacterium, assembly GCA_038322875.1. Lineage (GTDB taxonomy): Bacteria > Chloroflexota > Limnocylindria > QHBO01 > QHBO01 > CF-167. The sequence continues at coordinate 85,047 of JBBQGI010000001.1, forward strand.
ACTGGCGGCATTCACGATCGTCATCCAGAATGCCGCCCCGTTCGCGCAGCTGGGGGCGGCGACGGCGGCGCTCACCTTCTTCCGCCAGGTCGGTGGCACCGTGGGGCTGGCCATCGCGGGCACGCTCTTCGGGTCCGCCCTGGTGACCGAGATCCCTCAGGAACTGACGAAGGCCGGCGTCCCGGCGGAGCTGGTGCGCCAATTCAGCGCATCCACCTCCGCGAATGCATTGAGCGGCGTCGGCGGCCTCAGTCCCGCGGTGCTGGCGAATATTCCCGAGCAGTTCCGGCCGATGGTCATCTCCGGCGTCCACGAGGCGTTCAGCCTGGCGATCGCGAGCGCGCTGTGGATCAGCGTGGCCGCAGCCATCGTGGCACTGGTCGTGGCGTTTGTCGGGCTGCCAGAGGTGCCGCTGCGTCGGCACCATGGTCCGTCCCCGACAGCGGCGCATGGTGACCGCTCCGGGCCGGCGGCGATCGTGGGGCTGGAGTAGTCGCCGCCGGTCCTGGGCGGCCGATGCTGCCCTACGACCCGACCACCGCGCTGGTGGTGGTGGACCTCCAGAACGACTTCGCCGATGCGAACGGGAGCCTGTTCGTGCCCGGTGGCGAGGAGGTCGTGTCCCGCATCACCGACGAGGTGCAGCAGGCGGCAGCCGGGCATTCGCTCGTGGTGTATACGCAGGACTGGCACCCGCCATCGACGCCGCATTTCGCCAAGGACGGCGGCATCTGGCCGGTCCACTGCGTGGCCGAGACCTGGGGTTCCGAGTTGCACCCCGGGCTGGTCATGATGGGCCCGGTCGTACGCAAGGGCAGCAACGGGGAGGATGGCTACTCCGGCTTCACCATGCGCGACGCGATCTCCGGCGAGGAACGCCCCACTGAGCTCGAGGCGCTCCTGCGGGAAGGGAAGATCGCCCGTGTCGTGGTCTGTGGCCTGGCGACCGACTACTGCGTCCGCGGCACCGTCCTGGACGCACGCCGGCTGGGCTTCGACACGGTCGTGCTGACCGATGCGGTCGCCGCCGTCGAGCTCGCACCCGGCGACGGAGGACGCGCGCTGCAGGAGATGGCCGAGGCGGGCGCGGAGCTTGCCGTGAGCGACCGCTCCTAGGAGCGTCTCCGCCCCCAGCTGACGCTGGCCGCGCCGATCACGATCGCCACGGCGCCCAGGACGATCCAGGTCCGATCGGCGGTCATGAAGCTCCGCGGCGCGAAGGGCAGGTTCAATCCCTGGGCGATCCAGACCAGCCCGCCGAGGGCCAGCAGGGTGCCGAGCGCAACCGAGGCGATCCGCATTGGACCTTCAGGATAGCTCGATCGGACCATGCGGCCCCTCTTGCGCCCCGGGAATGTGCGCGTATACTCCGGCCAAGTCGGGCCGCATGAGAGCGGCGCCTGCAGCCTTCCCTCCCCCTCCCACCACGTCCATCGTCGGCTCACGGGGTAGCGGCAAGACCCGTGGCCGGCGCTGATCGAGGCGTAGTTGCTCGACGAGGTAACTCTATGTGGGAGGGTCCTTCGTGGCCTACACCGATCAGGTTCTGACCTGCGCCGATTGCGGAATTGACTTCGTCTTCTCCGCCTCCGAGCAGGAATTCTTCGCGCAGAAGGGATTCACCTCTGCGCCCAAGCGTTGTGCTTCGTGTCGCGCACAGCGGCGCGCCACCGGTGGTGGCGGCGGTGGCAGCTATGCCGCCAGCAGCAGCGGCGGCGGCTACGGCGGTGGAGGCGGCTACAGCCGTGGCCCCCGCGAGATGTTCGACGCGGTCTGCGCCCGATGCGGCAAGGACACCCAGGTCCCGTTCCGGCCGACCGGCGCGCGTCCTGTCTACTGCAGCGACTGCTTCCGGCTGATGCGCGAATAGTCGAGGTAGCTTCGAAGCTGCCGACCGAGGCGGCGTCCCGTTCGCGGGATGCCGCCTCTCCATTTTTCTTGTAACCGATCGGTCCCTATCATGGGTTCCAACATGGACGATCGCGCTTCCTGGTCCGAGCTCGCGGCACAGCTCCGTATCGATTCGATCCGATCCAGCTCGGCCGCAGGCTCGGGTCACCCGACCAGCTCGATGTCGGCGGCCGACCTGCTCGCCGTCCTCATCTCGAAGTACCTGCACTACGACTTCGACGCACCCGACGACCCGCGCAACGACCACCTGATCTTCAGCAAGGGCCACGCCTCGCCGCTCCTGTATGCCGTCTACCGTGCGGCCGATGCCATCTCCGACGAGGAGCTGCTCACCTTCCGCAAGGTCGGCAGCCGCCTCCAGGGGCACCCCACTCCCGCGCTGCCGTGGGTCGACGTGGCGACCGGATCGCTCGGCCAGGGCCTACCGATCGCTGTGGGCGTGGGGCTTGCCGGGCAGCTGCTGGATCGGCTTCCGTATCGAATCTGGTGCCTGTGCGGCGACTCGGAGATGGCGGAGGGATCGATCTGGGAGGCGTTCGAGGCGGCAGCGTTCCATTCGCTCGCCAACCTGACCGCCATCATCGACGTCAATCGCCTCGGTCAGACCGGCCCGACCATGCATCAGTGGGACCTTGAGCTGTTCGCCGCGCGCGCGAGGGCGTTCGGCTGGCATGCCATCGAGATCAATGGGCACGATCTGGCCGAGATCGACGGGGCCTTCGCGGAGGCGCTCACCGTCACCGACCGACCAACGGTCATCCTGGCGCGCACCGAGAAGGGGCATGGCGTGGCGGCGGTCGCCGACAAGAACGGCTTCCACGGCAAGCCGCTGGCGGATCCCGAGGCTGCCATCGCAGAGCTTGGCGGCATCCGCAACATCAGCGTGGCGGTGCCAAAGCCGTCCGGCCCAGCCGACCCGCATCGCTTCGCGGCCACTGGGGAGCTGCAGCTGCCGACCTACCAGATCGGCACCAAGGAGGCGACCCGCAAGGCATATGGCGACGCCCTGGTCGCGCTGGGCGCCGCTCGCGGCGATGTCGTCGTCCTGGACGGCGAGGTCGGCAACTCGACCTATTCGGAGGAGTTCGCGACAGCCTACCCGGAACGATTCATCCAGTCCTACATCGCCGAGCAGCAGCTGGTGGCCAACGCCATCGGCCTGCAGGTCCGCGGCTGGCGACCCTTTGCAGCGACGTTCGCCGCATTCCTGGCGCGCGCTTATGACTTCGTGAGAATGGGGGCAGTCAGCCAGGCGAATATCGTGCTGGTTGGCTCGCACGCCGGGGTGAGCATCGGGGAGGACGGGCCGTCGCAGATGGCGCTCGAGGACATGGCCTCGCTGCGAGCCGTCTTCGGCAGCACGGTGCTGTATCCATCGGACGCGAACCAGACGGCAGCACTGATGGCCGAGGTGGTCGACCGGCAGGGGATCGTCTTCATTCGGACCACCCGCGAGAAGCTGCCCGTCATCTACCCGCCCCGCGAGCGATTCGAGATCGGCGGAAGCCGGGTCGTCCGCCGCAGCGACGCCGACCGGGTGACGCTGGTGGCGGCCGGGATCACCCTGCACGAGGCGATCGCCGCTGCGGCGCAGCTGGCCGAGGAGGGGATCGCCGCCCGGGTGATCGACTGTTATTCGGTCAAGCCGATCGATGCCGCGACCCTCCGCAGCGCCGCCTCCGAGACCGGCGGCATCATCACCGTCGAAGATCACTGGCCGCAGGGCGGGCTGGGCGATGCGGTGCTGGAGGTCTTCGCCGCCGATGCCTCCCGACCGCCGATCGTCAAGCTGGCGGTCCGTCACATGCCCGGGTCCGCGACTCCCACCGAGCAGCTCGCGCTGGCCGGCATTGACGCCGCCCACATCGCCGCCGCCGCCCGTGAACTTGTACAGGAGAACCAACCATGAACACGCTGCAGCGGCTGCACGCCGAACAGGACCAGAGCCCCTGGATCGACTTCATCGACCGTCGGCTGATCGACAGCGGGCAGCTCGCCGAGCGCGTGAAGATGGGGATCCGCGGTCTGACCAGCAATCCGACCATCTTCGCCAAGGCGATCGCCACCGGCCAGTACGACGAGCTGATCCGATGCGAGATCGCGGCCGGCCACGACGCGCGGAAGATCTTCGAGGAGATTGAGATCGCCGACCTTGGCGACGCGGCCGACATTCTCCGTCCCGTGTACGACGAGTCGCACGGCACGGACGGCTTCGTCTCGATTGAGGTCGAGCCGGACCTGGCGGAGGATGCGGATCGCACGCTCGCGCGGGCACGACACCTGTGGAAGCGCCTGGCGCGACCGAACGTGTTCGTCAAGATCCCGGCCACGCGGGCCGGCCTGCCGGCGATCCAAGGGGCGATCGCGGAGGGGATCAACATCAACATCACGCTGATGTTCAGCGTCGACGTGTATCGCGATGTCGCGCGCGCCTACATCGCCGGCCTGCGACAGCGACAGGCGGCCGGCGGCGAGATCCGCTCGGTGGCGTCGGTCGCTTCCTTCTTCGTGAGTCGGGTCGATACCAAGGTCGACAAGTCGCTCGACCAGATCGGCACGGCGGCCGCCCTCGCGGCACGCGGGAGGGCGGGCGTCGCCAATGCGAAGCTCGCCTACCACGCCTACAAGGAGATCTTCGAAGGGGGAGAGTTCGACGACCTGGCCGCTGCCGGAGCACATGTCCAGCGCTGCCTGTGGGCCAGCACCTCGACCAAGAACCCCGTCTACCGTGACGTCATGTATGCCGAGGAGCTGATTGGTCCGCAGACCGTCGACACCCTGCCGATCGAGACGATCGAGGCATTCCTCGACCACGGTCTGGTCAGCCGCACACTCGATGTGGGGCTCGACGAGGCGCTCGAAGCAATTCGCGCGGTGGAGTTGCTCGGGATCCGCATGGAGACCGTCACGGACGAGCTGATCGAAGAGGGGGTGGCCTCGTTCGCGGCGTCGATCGAGGACCTGATGAGCGCCGTCGAAGCGCAGCGCCAGGCGCTCGCGCCGGCGTGACCACCGCGGGCGGCGCTGACGCTCTGGCGGCTGCCATCGCGGCGCGGCTCGCGGCCTGGGGCGGGGAACGGGTCGCGGAGCGGCTCTGGGCGCGGGATGGCAGCCTCTGGGGGGCATCGGGCAAGGAGCCTGCCGAGGTCGCCCGTTGGCTGGGCTGGCTTGACCTGGCGTCAACCATGCACGCGCGCGTCGCGGAGCTCGATCGACTCGCCCACGATGTGCGGGCGGATGGGTACACGCGTGCGGCCGTCCTCGGCATGGGCGGTTCGAGCCTGGCGCCCGAGCTCTTCAGTCGCGTCTTCGGCGATGCCCTCGGCGGATCGGTGCCAGCCGACCGCGGCATGGAGCTGCGCATCCTCGACTCGACTCATCCCGACGCGGTGCGTGGTTTCCGGGAGTGGGCGGAATCGGGGCGGACCATCTTCTGCGTCAGCAGCAAGTCTGGCTCGACGACCGAGCCGAACGCCTTCCACGCCGCGATGAGCGCCCACGCACCGGCGCTCGACTTCGTCGCCATCACCGATCCGAACACGGAGCTGGCCCAGCTGGCGCGCTCGCAGGGATTCCGGGCGATCATCGACGGGCCACCCGACGTCGGCGGTCGCTACAGCGCCCTCTCGGTCTTCGGGCTGGTGCCGGCAGCTCTCCACGGCGTAGAACTCGAGGGAATGCTGTCCTACGCCCTGGCCATGGCCGATCGATGCCGGCTTCCAGGTGCCGAGAACCCAGGCCTGCAGCTCGGCGCGGCAATCGGTGAGGCCGCGCTGGCAGGGAGGGACAAGCTGACGATCCTCACCTCGCCCCGCCTCGCCAGCCT
>JBBQGI010000002.1:0-68855 GCA_038322875.1 Candidatus Limnocylindria bacterium
GGATCGTGTACTCCGCGCCGGCATAGCTCGCGATGTCGCCCGCGGGATCGGTGATGCGCAGGTCCGGCGTGCGCGCAAAGGTCAGGAACTCGCCGACCAGGTAGACCACGAAGGCCACCACCAGCACCGTCAGGATGACCGCGATGACTGCGCCCGAGGTGACGACCAGCGAGCGACCCTGGCGGGCGGAGGCAGGCCGACGCCGCAGGGGAGCCGGAAGGCGATCCACCGCCGCCCCGGTCTCGAGTCGGTACAGGTCGACCAGGTACTCCGGGTCGAGGCCCAGGTAGAGCCCGTAGTTGCGGAGGAATCCCTTCGTGTAGACCGCGCTCGGCAGGTCGCGGTAGTCACTCTGCTCGAGGGCGGTCAGGTATCTCACCCGGATCTTCGTATCGCGCTCGACCCGTGCCAGATCGATGAACTTTGCTTCGCGAGCGGTGCGCAGGACCTCGCCGAGCTTGGTCGGCTCTCGGTCCGTCACTCGCCGTCCTCGTCGGGACCGATATCGCCTCCCCAGCCATCGGGCGTCACCAGCACCTCGCGGAAGCGGCTGCCGTCTGCGGGTCCCACGATGCCGCGATCCTCCATCTGGTCGAGAATCCGCGCGGCCCGGGCATAGCCGATTCGCAGGCGCCGCTGCAGCAGCGAGGCCGAGGCCTTGTCGGATCGCCGCACGATGTCGACCGCCGACGAGAGGAGCGCATCGCCATCGTCGCCCTCCTCGCCAGGTCGGCCACCGGGCCTGCCGTCGCGCTTGGGGGCCGTGATCTCGGGGCGGTACTGGGGGCCTCCCTGGGCACGCCAGTGACGCGTCACCGTCTCGATCTCGTGATCGGTGACGAGGACGCCCTGCAGCCGGACCGCCCGCGGCGCGTCAATCGGCTGGTAGAGCATGTCGCCGCGACCAAGCAGGTCCTCCGCCCCGACGGTGTCCAGGATCGTGCGCGAGTCGACGCCGCTGGTCATGGCAAACGCAATGCGCGACGGGATGTTGGCCTTGATCAGGCCGGTGATGACCTGCACCGATGGCCGCTGCGTGGCGACCACCAGGTGGATGCCGGTGGCTCTGGCCAGCTGCGCGATGCGCGTGATCGTCGCTTCGACCTCGTAGGCGCTCACCATCATCAGGTCGGCCAGCTCGTCGATCACGATCACGATGTACGGCATCCGCGGTTCACCGTTGCGAAGCGCATCGTTGTAGCCGGCGATGTTGCGGACACCACGCTGGGCGAACTCGTGATATCGGCTCTCCATGGTGCCGACCGTCCATTTCAAGGCGTTCACCGACTTGTCGTTATCGACGATCACCTCGGTCAGCAGGTGGGGGATCCCCTTGTACTGCGCCATCTCGACGCGCTTGGGGTCGATCAGGATCAGCTTCACCTCGGTTGGCGTGGCACGCATCAGGAGCGAGCAGATGATCGCGTTGACGCAGACGCTCTTGCCCGAGCCGGTGGCGCCGGCGATGAGCAGGTGCGGCATGCGCGAAAGGTCGGCGCTGAATGGCTGTCCGGCGACGTCCTGACCGAGCGCGAAGGCGAGCTTGCTGCGTTCCGCGGCCTCCTCGAAGTTGGTCGAGCTAAGGACCTCCTTGAGCGTCACCAGGTCGAATGCGCTATTGGGGATCTCGATGCCGACATACGGCTCGCCCGGGATCGGCGCCTGGATCCGGATGCTGCGCGCCTTGAGGTCGAGCGCCAGGTTGTCGGCCAGGCCCTCGATCCGGGAGAGCTTGATTCCCGGCTCCACGTCGAGCGCGTACTGGGTGACGACCGGCCCCTCCTGGATGCGGGCCACCTTCACCCCGATCCCGAAGTGGGCGAGCGTCTCGCGGATGCGCTGTCCCTTGGCGCTCAGGTCGAGCTGGGCGGCGCTGCTCGCCGGCGCGTTGTCGAGGAGCTCCACCTCGGGCAGCTCCCATGTGCGCGTGGCGGTTTCCAGGGCAGCGTCTGCCGCGGGCGCCTGCTCGACCTCGGCCAGGTGCGCCGTCTCCTCGCTCTCGAGCTCCGCGACGGTGAGCGCCACGGCCTGCGACGGGTCTGCCTCGGCGATCGGGATCGGGATGTCGTGGGCGCGGGCGGGTGCCGTGACCGCTCCCTCGGGCGGCCGAGCGCGTCGCAGGATCAGCGGTGCCTCGTCCGTCTCCCCTCCCCCGCCGAATGCGGAGCGCATCCGATCGAGCAACCCCCGCGACTCGGGAACGGGGACCGGAGCGAGCGGCTCGGCGCGACCCCGCCGCTCAGTTGCAGCACCGCGTTTCGCCTCGAGCTCAGCCAGCTCGGCCCGCTCGTCGCGCCGCCTCAGCCAGGCGGCGACCACGTCGCCGACCGTCATGTTGAAGTAGAGCAGCAGGCCGACCACCAGCAGCAGCCCGAGCACGATCCACGCTCCCGCAGCGCCGATCGCGCTGGAGATCGCCGCCGAGGCGGCAAAGCCGATCGCTCCCCCACCGTCGCCGGTCGAGACCCCGTCAGGCCCGTTGCCGCCGGCGAGGTGGAACATCCCGAGCAGCCCGATCGACATCACCGCCGCCCCGGTGGCCGCCATCCAGCGCTCGGCCGGCATCGTCTTGAGCCAAAGCATGAAGGCGAAGCCGGCCAACAGGATCGGCGCGAACGCGATCCCCCAGCCGAGCAGGAACGCCAGCGCGCGGTGCCATGGCCCGACGATCATCCCTGCGTCCGGCGCGAAGAGGGAGATCGTGCTGACGATGGCGGCGACCACCAGCAGCAGCGCCAGCACCTCGCGTGCCACGCGGCTGCTGATCGTCACCGTGGTACCCGCCCTGCGGCGTCGCGAGCCGCGGCGGCGTGACCCATTCGACCGTCGGCGCGTCACCGGCGCGTCATACCTCCATCACGATCGGCAGGATCATGGGGCGCCTCTTGGTTCGCTCGAAGAAGAATCGGGAGAGGGTATCGCGGATCTTCGTCTTCAGGTAGCCGGGCTCGGCCGCATGGGCGTCGGCCAGCGGTTGGAGGAGCGCCTCCGTGAGGTGCTTGCAGGCGGCAGCCATGACCGGATCGTCCGGATCTGACAGGAATCCTCGGCCGAGCAGGTCGGGACCTGATATCGCCTGTCCGGTCGCGCGATCCACCGTCAGGGCGACCATCACCACCCCATCGGAGGCGAGCGCCCGCCGGTCGCGCAGGACGACCCCGTCAATGCCGTCGATGGCGGCGATGCCGTCGACCAGCACCGCCCCGGCCGCCACGCTGCCGGCCAGGCGAGCTCGCTGGCCATCGAACTCGACGACCTGCCCGTTTTCGAGCACGAAGATGCCGTCGACCGGCACGCCGGCGCCCTCGGCCAGCAGGCCGTGCTGCACCAGCATCCGGTACTCGCCGTGGATCGGGATGAAGTGGCGCGGCTTGACGAGTCCGAGCATCAGCTTCAGCTCCTCGCGCGAACCGTGGCCCGAGACGTGGCAGTGGACCAGCGGCTCGTAGTGGACCATCGCTCCCTCCTTGAAGAGGTTGTCGATCGTCTTGGCCACCGCCTCCTCGTTGCCGGGGATCGGTGACGCGGAGATGATGACCGTATCGCCCGGCTCGATCGTGATCGACCGATGGTCGCGATTGCTCATGCGGGTCAGCCCGGACATCGGCTCGCCCTGGGACCCGGTGGTCATGACCACCAGCTTGTCCTTCGAGAGCCGGTTCAGGCTGTCCTTGCCGACCAGCGTCCCGTCGCGGGGGTCCAGGTAGCCAAGCTCGATGGCGATCGCCGTGTTCTGCTCCATGCTGCGGCCCAGCGCGACCATCTTGCGACCGCTCATCCAGGCGGCGTCGAGCACTTGCTGGACCCGGCCGATGTTGCTGGCGAAGGTGGCAACGATGACGCGACCGCTCGCCTCGGCGATCAGCTGCTTGAGCGACTCCCCCACCGTCATCTCGGAGAGGGTGTAGCCCTCCCGCTCAGCCCGTGTCGAGTCAGAGAGGAGGAATTCGACGCCGTGGTTGCCGATCTCGGCGATCAGGCCCAGGTCGGCACGGCGGCCGTCGGGCGGGGTGTGATCGAACTTGAAGTCGCCAGTGTGGACAACGGTGCCGAGCGGGGTCTTGATGGCGAAGCCCATCCCATCGGGGATCGAATGGTTGACGCGGAACGGCGTGATGGCGAAGGCGCCGACGCGGAACTCCACCGCCGGCTCGACCACCTCGAGCCGGGTCTGGCCGAGCAGCTTGTGCTCCTTCAGCTTGCCGGTCACCAGGCCCGCGGTCAGGCGGCTGGTGTAGATCGGCGTGCCGGGGATCTGCGGCAGGACGTACGGCAGGCCGCCGGTGTGGTCCTCGTGGCCGTGCGTCAGCAGGATCGCCTTGACGCGCTGGCGGTTCTCGCGCAGGTAGGTCACGTCGGGGATGACAAGGTCGATCCCGAGCATCTCCTGCTCGGGAAAGGCAAGTCCGCAGTCGACGACCAGGATCTCCCCGGCCGCCTCGATGACGGTGATGTTCTTGCCGACCTCGCCCACCCCGCCGAGCGGGATGATGCGAAGGGTGTCTGGCATGGTGCTCCTAGAAGAGGGTCATCTGTTCGGCCTCGTCGGCCTCAGCCGTCGGGGCCGGTGGCACTGGCTCGACCAGGAACGCCTGGACCGATTCCGTCCGCTCGGCGTCGATCGCCTGGCGGGCGGCCAGCAGCGCGGCCGGCAGGCCACGCATATCTGCGAAGAGAGTCTCCCGCAGCGACGACTGATGCAGCGCCGCAGCAGGATGGTACATCGGGAAAACGAACCGCCCGCCCGATCGGCGCAGTCGGCCATGCACCTCGCCGATGCGGGCATCGGGGAGGTATCGCCGCAGCGAGTGGCGACCGAGTGTGACGATCACGGCCGGGTCGAGCGCCGCTTCCTGGCGGTCGAGGTACGGCCGGCAGGCGGTGATCTCACCCGGCTCCGGGTCGCGGTTGCCCGGTGGCCGGCACTTCACGACGTTGGCGACGAAGACCTGTTCGCGCGCCCAGCCGATCGAGGTCAGGAGCTCGTCGAGGAGCTGCCCGGCCGGCCCCACGAACGGGCGCCCGGTGGCGTCCTCGCGCTGCCCCGGCCCCTCCCCCACCAGCAGCACATCGCTGATCGGGTTCCCCTCGCCGGGGACGGTCCGCGTGCGGCCGGCATGCAATGGACAGCGCGTACAGGTGCTGACCTCCGCCGCGACCGCGCTGAGGAGCGCCTCGGCCCCCATCGGCGTCAGGACTCTTCGCTGACGCCTGCCTTGGCCATGTGCCGCTCCATTGCCGCGCGGCGGCTCAGGTTCACGCGGCCCATGCGGTCGATCTCGGTCACGACCACCATCAGCTCATCGCCGACGGCGACCACGTCCTCGACCTGGTTGACCCGGAAGTCGGCGAGCTGGCTGATGTGCACCAGCCCCTCCTTGCCCGGCATGATCTCGACGAAGGCGCCGAAGTTCATGATGCGGGTCACCTTGCCGAGGTACTCCTTGCCGACCTCGACATCCTTGGTCAGGCCCTCGATCCAGGCGATCGCCTTCTTGGCGCCCTCCACCGAGACCGACGCGATCTGGATCGTGCCGTCGTCCTCGACGTTGATCTGAGTGCCGGTCTCCGCCACGATCTGGCGAATCACCTTGCCGCCCGAGCCGATCACGTCCCGGATCTTGTCGATGGGGATCTTGATGGTGGTGATCCGGGGCGCATACGGCGACAGCTCGCTGCGGCTGACGCTGATCACCGCGGTCATCTTGTCCAGGATGAAGAGGCGCGCCACGCGTGCCTGCTCCAGGGCGTCACGCATCACCTCCATCGGGATGCCGCCGACCTTGATGTCCATCTGCAGCGCGGTCACCCCTTCTGCGGTGCCGGCCACCTTGAAGTCCATGTCGCCGTAGGCGTCCTCCTTGCCGCTGATATCGGTCAGCACGGCATGGCGCCCGGTGGCGGGATCGGAGATGAGGCCCATCGCGGCTCCCGCGACCGGTGCCTTGATCGGGACGCCGGCGTCCATCAGGGCCAGGGACGAGCCGCAGGTGCTGGCCATGGAGGTCGAGCCGTTGCTGCTGACCACCTCGCTCACCACGCGGATCGCGTACGGGAACTCATCGGCGGAGGGCAGCACCGGCAGCAGGGCCCGCTCGGCAAGCGCACCGTGGCCGATCTCCCGCCGGCCCGGGCCACGCATCGGGCGTGCCTCGCCGACGGAGTAGGGCGGGAAGTTGTAGTGGTGCATGTAGCGCTTCTCGGTCTCCGGGGAGATCGTGTCGAGGCGCTGCACGTCCGACCCCGGGCCCAGCGTGGCGATCGAGAGCGCCTGCGTCTGGCCGCGCGTGAAGAGGCCCGAGCCGTGGGTGCGGGGCAGGACCCCCACCTCGACGCTGATCGGCCGGATGGTGGTCGTGTCGCGCCCGTCGATGCGGATGTTCTCCGAGAGCACCAGCTCTCGCGAGGTCGCCTTGGTGAGGACGTCCATCAGGGCGGAGCCGATGCCGTGCTGGCGCCGGATCTCCTCCATCGAGTCGCCCTGGCCGGCGCGGTTGTAGTCGGTCCGCGCCTTGCGGATCTCCGTCGCGATGTCGCTCCGGATCTTCTCGAGCCGCTCCGGCAGCCCGGCGGTCAGGTCGATGAAGAGGTCCGCGGTCGCCTCAGCGTCGGGCATCGCGCGGTGCGCGGCAGCATGGTCACGTCCGAAGACGAAGCGCACCAGGTCGCCGAGCTTGTAGCTACCGGCATCCGGGTAGAGCTGGTAGGCGAGCTCGAGGGTGTCATACACCGCACTCGGCTTCCAGCCGGCGTCGGTGGGCATATGGCGCAGGACGAACGGCAGGTCGAAGCCGGTGTTGTGGGCGACGACCGGGGTGTCCCCGGCCCACGCGGCGAAATTCGTCAGCACCTCGGATGCCGGTGGCGCCTTGTCCACGTCGGCGTCGCCCAGGCCATGGATCTGATGCCCGACGATCGAGCGGCCGGGATTGACCAGCGACTCGAAGCGGTCGACCACCTTGCCACCCTTCACGCGGAGCGCCGCGACGTCGACGATGTAGCCGTTTTCGGGCTTCATGCTGGTCGTCTCGAGGTCCAGGACCACGAACTCGGCGCTCTCATCGGTGAGCGCCTTGGCGAGCTTGACGATCGAATCGGCCTTCGGTCCCAGGAACGGGAGCTTCTTGGCCTTGCCGGCGGTCGCCACCAGCTTCTCCTGCAGATCGATGCTGTGCTGCAGCTCGGCGTGGGCGTAGGCGATGGCATCGGCCATCACCGATTCGGGCAGGATCTTCGCACCGGCCTCGACCATCATCACCGCTTCGCGGGTGCCCGCCACGACGAGGTCGAGGGAGCTGCCGGCGAGCTGGGTGTAGGTCGGGTTGGTGACGAACGCGCCATCGATGTAGCCGACCCGGACGGCACCGATGGGGCCCATGAACGGGATGCTGCTGATCGACAGCGCCGCGGAGGCGCCATTGATGGCGAGGATGTCCGGGTCATTCTCCTGGTCGGTCGAGAGCACGGTCAGAACGATCTGCACGTCCTGCTTGTAGCCCTTCGGGAAGAGGGGGCGGATCGGCCGGTCGGTGAGGCGCATCGCCAGGATCGCGTTCTCCGACGGGCGCGACTCGCGCTTGATGAAGCCGCCGGGGATCTTGCCCGCGGCGTACATGCGCTCCTCGAAATCCACCGTCATGGGAAAGAAGTCGATCCCCTCGCGCGGCTCGGCGGAGACCGCCGTCGCCAGCAGCACCGTGTCGCCGTAGCGCACCAGCACTGCACCATCGGCCTGCTCGGCGAGCTTGCCCGCCTCGAGCGAGAAGGGCTGGGCGCCAATTTCGGCCTCTACTTTGATAGCCACGTATTCCTCCAGATGTCTTGGTTCTGCCATGCGGCCCGGCGCTCGGCCCGCACACGGACCTCGGCTTCACCGAGGTGGCGGGCGGCGGCCTTTGCAGGCGCAGATGGCTGTTGGGTCCGGCCTGAAGACCTGGCCGGATCGGTGCGACCCCGAGCCGATCGGCTCCCGGGTCGTCTGCACGACGTGTGCGTGGTTAGCGGCGCAGTCCCAGTCGACCGATCACCGCGCGGTAGCGATCCACGTCATTTCGGACGAGGTAGGCCAGCAGCCTTCGGCGCTGACCGACGAGCTTGAGCAGCCCGCGACGCGAGTGGTTGTCGTTCTGGTAGGTGCGCAGGTGCTCCGTCAGCGACTTGATCCGCTCGGTAAGAAGCGCGATCTGCACCTCGGGGGAGCCGGTATCGCCATCGTGCGTGGCGTAGTCGTCGATGATGGCGCTCTTCGTGTCTCCGGCGAGCGGCACGTATTCCTCCACTTTCTTTCCACAATCGTGCGCATGGTACCAGACCGATCCCCCGAACGCCGATCGGCGACCCTCGCGTCAGCCCACTCCGAGCACGTCACGGCCCTGTGATTCGTCGCGGCGCATCTGCTGGACGAGGGCGCTGGCGTCGTCGAAGCGCTGCTCATCGCGCAGCCGGGCGACGAGCTCGACGCCGAGCTCCGATCCGTACAGGTCGCCATCGAAGTCGAGCAGGTGAACCTCCACCAGGACCGCTCCACCAGCGTGGAAGGTCGGACGCGTGCCGATGCTGACCAGCGACGGATGTGCCGGCCCGACCTGGGGGTCGGCATGGGTCACGCGGCCGGCATAGATGCCGAGTGGCGGCATGACGGGGGTGTAGGCGAAGCGCAGGTTCGCGGTCGGGAATCCCATCTCACGGCCGCGACGATCACCGGGAACCACGGTTCCCTCCAGGTAGGGGGCCACCCCCAATCGGAGCGCGACATCGAGCTCGGCGGCCGCGATCGCGTCACGCACTCGGGTCGAGGAGGCGACCTCCCCATCGACCTGCACCGGGTCGACCACAGTGACGGAGAACCCCTGATCGGCTCCTAGCTGCTGCACCCGTTCGACCGTGCCGCGCCGGTCGCGACCGAAGGCGCTGCCGCGACCCATGGCCAGGCCGCGCAGGCCGATCGCCGGGGAGAGCCCCGCCAGGAAGGCATCTGCCGTCAGCCAGCGCAGCGACTCGTCGAAGCGCACCGGGAGCGCGTGATCAATGCCGGCCGCCTGGATCCGTGCCAGGTTGACCGCCAGTGGAGCCAGGCGGGATACCTGCGTGCCGTGTCGCAGCAGCTCGTCGGGGTGCGGGTCGAAGACCAATGCCACGCTGCGGGCGCCAAGCTGAGCGGCGGTCACCCGGGTCGCTTCCAGCAGGGCGCGGTGGCCAACATGCACGCCATCGAAGACTCCGATGGTGACGACCGCCGGTCCGATCGACGGCAGCTCCGATAGCCCCTGGGCACGTCCATCTTCGGTCACGTCCCACCTGCGATCACCGTGCGCGGCTCGAGCAGCCCGTCACGCAGCAGGCCGATGCCCAGCAGTGCACCGTCGGCAAAGACCGCCTGGCGCCCACCTCCGCGCTCTCCGCGCATCATGACCGCCGAGCCATGCAGGAAGCGGCCGGCGGCCTCGGCGTCGAGGTGGAGCTGAGGCAGGTTCAGCAACGGCGCCACGGGGAGCACTGCGTCGTCCAGGTGGCCGGCCTCGGCCAGCCACTCGAGCTGGTCCGGCCCGATCGCCTCGGATGCCTGCAATCCCGCCGCCTCGGTTCGGCGCAGGGCATGGAGATGGCCGCCGCAGCCAAGGCGCTCCCCCAGGTCGCGCGCGATCGAGCGAATGTAGGTCCCCGCACCGCATCGGATGTCGCAGGTCAAGTCGAGCCAGCCGTCGCCGGACTCCGTGCCCAGCAGGTCGATCGCGTGCACCGTCACCGGGCGAGCAGGTACGTCGATGGGGCTGCCGGCGCGTGCGGCTCGATGCGCCACGGCACCGCCCATCTTCCGTGCAGAGAAGGCGGGCGGTCGCTGGTCATAGGTCCCGACGAAGAACGCCACCGCGGACAGGATTGCGGGCAGGTCGGGCGGGGACGAGCCCACCTCCAGCGGTCCCTGCGCATCATCGGTGGCTGAGCGAAGCCCCAGGCGGATCACGGCCTCGTAGCGCTTCGGTCCCCCGGTCAGGTCATCGCTGAAGCGCGTGGCCGCTCCGACGAGGATCGGCAGCACGCCCGAGGCCAGCGGATCGAGCGTGCCGGCATGACCAATGCGACGCATGCCGGTCAGGCGGCGAACCAGATCGACCATGTCGTGCGAGGTCGGCCCGATCGGCTTGTCGAGGTTAACGACCCCGAGCATCGCCGCGGGCCAGCTCGCGCTGGGCCTCTGCGAGGACCAAGCCGCGAGCCGCTTCGATGGATCCATTCACCGTGCAGCCCGCGGCTCGGGCATGGCCGCCGCCGCCAAAGGCCGAGGTGATGGCGACCGCGTCGGCCCGGGCGCTGGTCCGGACACTGACCCGCGTCGCACCGGGACCGACCTCCTTGAAGAGGATCGTCACGTCCGCGTGCCGCGTCGACCCCAGGAGGTCGACGAATCCCTCCGAGGCTGTTGGCTGCTCACCGGTCGCGGCGAGCATCGCCAGCGTCATCGAGGCGAAGACGATCCGTCCCTCAGCCTCTTGTCCGATGCCGGCCAGCATCTGGCCCCATAGCGCCAGCGTGCTGAAGGGCTTGTCGGCGTAGACCGCGCGATTGATGGCGGCCAGCGGCGCGCCGGCGTCGAGGAGCTCCGTGGCGACGCGGAGGGTTCGGGCGGTGGTGTTCGGATGAGCGAAGGTATGCGTGTCCTGCACGATGCCGGCCATCAATGCCGTGGCCAGCTCCACGTCGAGCGGCACGCCCAGCTCGGGCAGCAGCAGCGCCACCAGCTCGCAGGTGGCCGCGGCCTGCGGATCGATCCACACCGCCACGCCGTAGCCGGGATTGCTGATGTGATGGTCGATGTTCACGATCCGCGCGCGAGCGAACCAGTCCGCCTGCTCGGTGACGACCGAGCCGATCCGGCTCAGCTCCCCCGCATCGACGACCACGGCCACGTCGGGCTCGAGTGCCGGCGCTCGCACCACCCGGTCGACGCGCGGCAGGAACGATAGAAAGGGAGGCGGCGGGTCGACGCTCACGACCTCGGTCTGCTTGCCGAGACGCTCGGCCGCAACGGTGATGGCGATCGCCGCCCCCAGGGTGTCCCCGTCCGGATTTTCGTGGCAGAAGGCGGTGATCCGCTCGGCCCCGCGCAGGACCTCGGCGACGTCGAGCATCTAGCTCTCCCCCGCCTCGTCGTCGCTCGTGCGGCGCTCACTGGCCTGCAGCTCATTGATGATCTGCAGCACGCGGTCGCCGGATTCGATCGAATCGTCCTCGCGAATCGTGAGGTCGGGAACGTGGCGCAGGCTGAGTCGTTCGCCGAGCTTGCGCCGCAGCCACGGGGTGGCGACCCTCAGGGCATCCATCGTCTTCGTGCGCTCCACCTCGCTGCCGAGGACGCTGACCCAGACGCGGGCATGGCCAAGGTCGCGAGCCGTCTCGACGCGCGTAATCGTCGCAAAGCCGAGCCGCGGGTCCTTCATCTCGCGCTGCAGCAGATCCATCAGCTCCTGGCGGATCTGGCTGTCGAGGCGATCGGTCCGCTGGCTCATGCGAGCGAGGTCACGCGGGCTCGGACACCATCTGGAAGCACTCGACCAGGTCGCCCTCGGCGATCTCGATGCTGCCCAGCCCGATCCCGCACTCGAATCCGGTGGCGACCTCGCGCACGTCGTCCTTGAAGCGTTTCAGCGACTCGATCCGGCCTTCGGCCACGACGCTGCCGCCGCGGAAGAGGCGAACCTGTCCGCCCCGCACGATGCGGCCATCGACCACGTAGGAGCCGGCGATGTTTCCAGCCTTGCCGGCCTTGATCACCATGCGCACTTCGGCATGGCCCTCGATCTGCTCCACCAGCTTCGGTGCCAGCATCCCCTGCAGGGCGCCACCGAGGTCATCGGTCAGCTTGTAGATGACGTCGTAGATCCGGACGTCGACGCCGGCCGCATCGACTGAGCGCTGGGCGCCTGGATCGAGCCTCGTGTTGAAGCCGATCACGACCGCCTCCGAAGCGCTCGCCAGCTGCACGTCGGACTCGTTGATCTCGCCGGCGCCCTCGCGCAAGATGTTGATCCGGACCTCGCTCGTGTTGAGGCGCTCGAGCGCGTGGCGGATGGCGCCCAGCGATCCCTGCACGTCGGTCTTGAGGACAACGCGCAGCTCCTTGACCTCGGATGCCTGGATCTGGGCGCTGATGTCCTCCAGGCTGAACACCGTCTTGCCGTTGCGTGCGCTGGCGGCCTGCTCGATCGCCTCGGCCATGTCGCGGGCGGTCCTCTCATCGGGGACGACGCGCAGGATGTCGCCCGCCTCCGGCAGGTCGGTGAGGCCGATGATCTCGACCGCAGTCGCCGGCTCGGCCGTCTTGACGCGCTTGCCCGCGGCGTTCTGCAGGGCCCGGACGCGTCCGAAGGTGCGCCCGACGGTGACGACGTCGCCGATATTCAGTGTGCCGGTCTGGACCAGCACGGTGGCCACGTTGCCGCGGCCCTTGGCGACCTTCGACTCGATGATCGTGCCGATGGCCGGCCGGTTCGGGTTCGCCTTGAGGTCCTGCAGGTCGGCCACCAGCAGGATCATCTCCATCAGATCGTCGAGGCCGATCTTCTGCTTGGCGGAGACCGCTACGGCGATCACGTCGCCGCCGAACTCCTCGATGAGGACCTTGTTGTCGGCCAGCTCCTGCTTCACGCGATCGGGGTTTGCATCGGGCTTGTCGATCTTGTTGATCGCCACGATCATCGGCACCCGCGCCGCACGGACGTGGTCGATTGCCTCCTTGGTCTGCGGCATCACGCCGTCGTCGGCGGCAACCACGATGATCGCGATATCGGTCACCTGCGCCCCCCGCGCACGCATGGCGGTGAAGGCCTCGTGGCCGGGGGTGTCCAGGAAGACGATCCGCTTGCCGTTGTGGACCGCCTCGGAGGCGCCGATGTGCTGGGTGATCCCGCCGCGCTCCCCCGCCGCCACGGTGGTGCTGCGGATGGCGTCGAGGAGGCTCGTCTTGCCATGATCGACGTGGCCCATGATCGTCACGATCGGAGCGCGAGTGACGAGGTCCCCAGCGTCATCCTCGGTGAAGAGCACGCGCTTGCCGGCGCCCTCCTCCTCGCTGCCGGGCGCCACGATCTCCTGCTGCGATGCAGCCTCGGCGGCGGCACGCTCGGCGACTCCAAGCTCGACTGTCTCAATGCCCAGCTCGCCGGCGACCAGGGAGGCGGTGTCGAAGTCGATCGACTGGTTGATGGTGGCGAAGATGCCGTTGCGGATGAGCTCCTTGATGACATCCGCGTGGCTCACTGCCAGGGCGGTCGCCAGGTCCTTGACCGATACCGACGACGGCAGCTCGACCGGGGGGCCCCCACGGGGCACGACCGGCTGCGTCTCAACTGCAAGCCCGCCCTCGGCACTGTCGCGGCGACGCTGGGGACGGGGGCCGCGACGCGGCTGATATCTACGCGGAGGCATTGCTCACCTCCGACGCCAGCAGCTCCGGCGCGAGGTGACCGCCCAGGGCTCGCTGGATCCCCTCGCTCAGGCGCGTCGGCTCATGGCAGGCGGGCTGGTCGCACAGATAGGTTCCACGGCCCGGCGCCTTGCCGCTCGGGTCGGCCGCCACCGATCCGTCGGCGCGCCGCACCAGGCGCGTCATGGATTGCTTCGGGTGCACGTCGCGACAGACCGCGCAGGTCCGCAGCGGCTGGTAGTCAGGCCTCCGCTTCGGCATCGACCGGTGCCTCCTCGACGGTCACGCCGTCGTGGGGCGCGCTGCCATGGGCCGCGGCCGCGGTGGCCACCCCGGCATCCGATCGAATGTCGATGCGCCAGCCGGTCAGCTTCGCGGCGAGGCGGGCATTCTGGCCCTCCTTGCCGATCGCCAGTGAGAGCTGGCGTTCTGGCACCACCACGTTTGCGATCTTGTGCTCTTCGTCGATGCGGACGCTCAGGACCTCGGCCGGCGACAGCGCCTCGGCCACAAACTGCGATGGGTCCTCGTTCCAGAGCACCACGTCCACCTTCTCGCCATTGAGCTCGGCGACGATTGCCTGGATCCGCGCCCCGCGCTGTCCGACCGCGGCGCCCTTGGCGTCGACGCCGACCTGGCGGCTCTCGACGGCCACCTTGGACCGACTGCCGGCCTCCCGAGCGATGCCCCGGATGACCACCGTGCCGTTGTAGATCTCGGGGATCTCCATCTCCATCACGCGGCGCAGGAAGCCACGATGGGTCCGGCTCACCACCAGGACCGGCCCACGTGTGGTACGCCGTACCTCGAGCACGTAGACCTTGAGGTGCTGGCCGATGCGATAGTGCTCACCGGGGAGCTGCTCGCTCACCGCCAGCACCGCCTCCACCCCTTTCCCCATGTCGAGCACGACCGCCTGGTCGGTGGTGCGATGCACGACACCGGTCATGATCTCGCCTTCGCGGCTGGCGTACTGGCTGTAGACGACGTCGCGCTCCGCCTCGCGGAGGCGCTGCCGATAGACCTGCCCCGCCGTCTGAGCGGCGATCCGCCCGAGCTGTGCCTGGGTCACGTTCTCAGGAACCCGCACCTTCGCCCCGACGCCGGTTGCTGGATCGATCAGCTGCGCGGCGCCGACCAGCATCTGGAGCTCCGGATCGAGGACCTCGTCGGGGGTGGCGACAACCTCGTACTCGCGGTAGACGCTGATCTGCCCCGACTCGGGATCGACGCGCACCACGACGTTCTCGGGAGCGTCGGCGTTGCGCCGATAGGCGGACTCGATCGCCTGCTCCAGGGTCTCGATGAGGATCTCCTGTGGAACGCCCTTTTCAGCGTTCAACTGGAGCAAGGCTCCGATAAAGTCTCGGTTCACATCCGCACCTCGCCCTGGCCGGGCTCCAAACAAAAACGTGGGACTGGCGAACCGACCCACGTTGGCACTGAATCAGTATCGATTTGGCTCGCTCGAAGGTCCGCGAAACCGCCCGGAGTATAGCAGCCGAGGCGGGTCGCCGCCACCCTCCCGAGGTGCCCGGGTGGCCTAGCCGCCGATCAGATTGGCGACGTCGCGGATCGAGATGAGGATCACCAGCAGGATCAGGACCATGAAGCCGGTGAGGTACACCAGCGCCTCGCGTTCGGCGGGCAGACGTCGCCTGCGGATCGCTTCGACCACCACCACCGCGATCCGCCCGCCATCGAGCGGCGGGAAGGGCAGCACGTTCAGGACCGCCAGGTTGACCGAGAGGATCCCGACGAAGATGAGCTGGCTCACGAGCGGGGCGCGGAGGACCTTGCCAGTTTCCGAGGCGATCCCGATCGGCCCCACGGCGGTGCCGGCATCAGGCGCCAGTCCCAGCAGCCCCGCGACCGCTGAGGCCAGGCCGCCGGGAATCTTGAGCGCCAGGTCGCCGGCCGCCTTCACCCCTTCCCAGCCGGCCGCCAGCGGTCCACTGACGGCGGGAGGCACCTCGACAAAGGATTCGGGCTCGTAGCCAAAGCCGACCGCGCCGAGGCCCTTCGCCTCGTCGCTGGCCGTGAGCGCGCGGGGAGTGACGGCGAGCCTCCGCTCCTGACCGCCGCGCAGGACGGTCAGGTCGACCTGGTGCCCTGCCTGCGACCGCACGTAGGCGGTCAGGTCACGGGAGATCGGGAATGCACGGCCATCGGCCGCGGTGATCACGTCGCCCACCTGCAGGCCGGCCGTCACCGCGGGGCTGTCGGCCTGCACATCGGTCACAGTCAACGGGCCGCGGCCCTGCTGGCCCGGCAGGCTGAGGGCAACCCCGAAGAGCAGTGCCGCCAGGGCGAAGTTCATGAAGACGCCGGCCACCAGGACCACGATGCGAACCCAGATCGGCTTGCGGTTGAAGGCGCCCTCCATGGCCTTGTCGATGGCCGCCTCCGAGAGGCCTCGCTTGCGCATCTTCTCGGACTCGAGGTCCCCATCCTCGCCGAGCATCTTCACGAACCCGCCCAACGGGATCCAGTTCACGGAATAGCGCGTACCGCGCCAGATTACCGAGCCGATGCGCGGCGGGAAGCCGATGCCGAATTCCTGCACGGTGATGCCGGCTCGTTTGGCGACGATGAAGTGGCCGAACTCGTGGACGAGCACCAGCACCACCAGCACCCCGATGAACGCCAGGACGGTCCCAAGGACGTCCATCAGTCTGGCCCGCCCAGACCCAGGTCGATCGACAGGGCGGCACGGACTTCGGCATCCAGGGCCACGATCCCCTCGAGGTCGGGCTCGGCGGGGGCTCCCCAGCGCTCGACGGCGTCGGAGATCACGCCCGCGATGCGCGGGAAGGCGATCGTCCCAGCCAGGAAGGCCGCCACGGCGGCTTCATCGGCGGCGTTGAGGATGGTGCCGCGATTGCCGCCGACCGCCGCTGCCTCGCGAACCGTGTCGTACGCGGGAAAGCGACCCGGCGCCAGAGACTCGAACTGGAGATCTCCCCACTCCTCGGGGGATGCGCGCCGAGCTGGAGAAGGCAGGCGCTCGGGATGGGTGAGCGCGTACTGGATCGGGAGCCGCATGTCCGGGAGGCCGAGCTGGGCCTTGTACGAGCCATCCGTGAACTCCACGAGCGAGTGCACCACGCTCTGGGGGTGGATCACAGCCTGAATCCTATCGTACGGAAGCCGGTACAGCCATTTCGCCTCGATCGCTTCGAAGGCCTTGTTGACCAGGGTCGCCGAGTCGATCGTGATCTTGGGGCCCATCTGCCAGGTCGGATGGGAGAGCGCCTCCGCCGGCGTCACGGCCCCGAGTTCCGAGGGGGCGCGGCCTCGAAACGGCCCCCCCGAGGCCGTGAGGACGAGACGCGCCACGTCGGCCAGCCGTTCCCCGACGAGGCATTGCCAGATCGCGGAATGCTCCGAATCGACAGGGCGCAGCCGCTCGAGGGGGTCGGCCCCGAGGCCGTCCAGCAGCCCCTCGACAAGGTGGCCGCCGGTGACCAGCGTCTCCTTGTTCGCGAGCGCGACTCGGCGACCCGCCGCCAGGGCCGCCATCACCGCCCGCAGCGCAGCCATGCCGGTGGTGGCTACCACGACGATCTCGGCGTCGTCCAGCGTGGCCAGTTCTTCCAGTCCGCCGCTTGCCCAGCGCTCGCGCACCAGCGCCCGGGGCCTGGCGTCGATGCACCAGGCGCGCGCCGATGGCCACTCGGCCACCTGCATCTGAAACTCGGCGGTTGCTCGCCCCGCGGCGAGCCCAACGACGTTGAATCGATCGCGATGGGCGGCGATCACCTCCAGCGCCTGGCGGCCAATCGATCCGGTCGAGCCGAGGACGACGACCCCGGTCACAGGCCGAAGCCGGTGACCAGCAGCGCATACGCGGCCAGAACCGGAGCGGCGAACAGGAAGGAGTCGATCCGATCGAGAATGCCGCCATGGCCCGGCACCAGGAAGCCTGACTCTTTGCGACCGGCGGCGCGTTTGACCATCGACTCGGCCAGGTCCCCGGCCTGCGCTGCGAGGCCGACGAGCGGACCGATGACGAGTGGCTGCCATGGCTCCAGCCCGACGAGCCAGGCGCCGAGCCCGGCGGCCACCGTCGCCACCAGCAGACCTCCGATCAGCCCCTCGACCGTTTTGGACGGGCTGATGTGATCGATCAGGCGCCGCCGCCCCAGCCAGCGGCCGGTCAGGTAGGCGCCCGAGTCGTAGCCCCACACAACCAGCACGAGGAGGAGCATCCAGGCCGAGCCGGAGTGCAGGTTAAGCGCGCCGGTCGGACTCGTCGCCGAGCCGCCCGAGGGGGCAAGGTGGGCGACGACGACGATGAACGGGGCCAGGAGGGCAACGTACGCGACCCCGAACGACGTCACTGCCCATGTCAGGAAACCATCCCGCGGCTCCTGGCGCGTGAAGCCCACGATCCCGAGCACGACAACCACCGCCGCGTAGGCCACCGCGGGCAGGCCGGGCGGTTCCGTTTGCCGCAGCAGATCGGCCAGCGCCCCGCCCACCAGCGCCTGATTGGCAGCCACCAGGCCGGCGCCCGCGACCAGCAGTCCGGCCGCGAGTGCAACCACCTGCGGCGGCGCGAAGCCGCCCGCATCCAGGAGTGCGATGAGCTCGACCATCGCCAGAAAGACGAGCAGCCCGACCAACAGCGAGACCCACGGCTCGCCGACCAGTGCCACCAGGACGACGATCGGCGCCAGGATCCCGGCGCTGATCAGGCGGGTGGCGAGCATTGGCTCATCATGCGCCGTAGCGTCGCTGGCGTTGTGCGTACTCGTCGATCGCCGCGTCGAGGTCTGCCTCGCGGAAGTCGGGCCACAGGGTCGGCGTGAAGATGAGCTCTGCATAGGCTCCCTGCCAGAGCAGGAAATTGCTGGTCCGCTGCTCGCCGCCGGTGCGGATGATGAGATCGGGGTCGGGCTGGCCGGCGGTGTAGAGGTGCTCGCCGAACCGGTCCTCGTCGATCTCAGGTGCGGGCACGCCGGCAGCGACGAGGGCGCGTGCCGCGTCGATGATCTCTGCTCGGCCCGCATAGTTGAAGGCGATGTTGAGCGCCATCCGCACGCCCGCCTTGGTGCGCTCCTCGGCTTCCCGGATCGAGCGGACGATGTCGGCCGGCGCCTCGTGCAGGCGCCCGATGACCCGCACCCTGACCCCCTGCGCCACCAGCTCATCGGTGTGCTGGCGAACGGCGCCGTCGATCAGTCCGAGCAGGCCGGTCACCTCGTCGTCGGGGCGCCGCCAGTTCTCGCGGCTGAAGACGTAAAGGGAGAGCACCTCGATCCCTTTGTCCGGCGCCACCCGGACCACCGGCCGTATCGCCTCAACTCCCTGGACGTGGCCGGCGATGGCGGGCAGTCCGCGCGCCGCGGCCCAGCGCCGATTGCCATCCATGATGATCGCGACGTGTCGCGGATGCTCACGGACGGGCAGCGCCTCAGACCTCCATCACTTCCGCTTCTTTGCGCTCGGCACGGGCGTCGACCATCTCCACGAAGCGGTCCGTCATGCGCTGCAGCGCCTCGAGCTCACGGCGCTCCTCGTCCTCGGAGAGGGACCCGTCGCGCAGCCCTTTCTTGAGGTGATCGGCGACCTCGCGACGGTGGCCGCGCAGCTCGACCCGCGCCTCCTCCACCCGACGCCGGACCTGCTTCACCATCTCGCGGCGTCGCTCCTCGGTCAGCGGAGGGACGTTCAACCGCACCACGGTCCCGTCGACGTTGGGGGTCAGGCCGATGTCGCTCTTGATCAGGGCGCGCTCGATTGCCGACAGCACCGATCGGTCCCAGGGCTGGATCACGATCAGGTGCGGATCCGGGGTGCTGATGCCGGCGATCTGGTTGAGGGGCGTCGGCGTGCCGTAGTACTCGACCTGGATCCGCTCGACCAGCGCAGTTGACGCTCGTCCGGTGCGGATGGCGCCGAAGTCGCGCTCCATCGCCTCCACGGTGCGCTGCATCTTCGGCTCGGCCGCCACGATCTCCGCGTGAGTCACGACTGGACCTCGCCACTGATACGGGTGCCAATCGCCTCGCCCCGCAGCGCGCGGAGGATGTTGCCGGGCTGTGTCATGTCGAAGACCACGATCGGCATCTCATTGTCCATCGCCAGGCTCACCGCAGTGGCATCGAGTGCCTCGAGCCGGTTCGCCAGGAGCTCGGTATACCCGATCTGCGTGAAGCGTGTCGCACCGGGATGCTTCTCCGGGTCGGCGTCATACACGCCATCGACGCGGGTCGCCTTCAGGATCACCTCGGCGGCGAGCTCGACGGCGCGCAGGGTGGCCGCGGTATCGGTCGTGAAGTATGGGTTGCCGGTGCCGGCCACGAGGACCACGACGCGGCCCTTCTCGAGATGCCGGACCGCCCGACGCCGGATGTACGGCTCGGAGATCTCGTTCATGGCGATGGCGCTCATCACGCGGGTGGCGCACTCCGCCTGCTCGAGCGCGTCCTGCAGAGCGAGGCCGTTCATCGCCGTGGCGAGCATCCCCATGTAGTCTGCCGTCGCACGGTCCATGCCCGACGCGGCAGCAGCCACCCCGCGAAAGATGTTGCCGCCCCCGACCACCACGGCGACCTCGATCCCGTCGCGGCGCGCTTCGGCCACCTGGGCGGCGATGCCGCGCACGACCTCGGGGTCGATTCCGTACTGGCGGCCGCCCATCAGGGCCTCACCGGACAGCTTCAGGAGCACCCGCTGCGGGAGGGACGCCGCAGGCCGGCCGGGCTGCTCTGACACCTAGGCGGCCTCCTGCCCGTCACGCTCCGCCGTCTCGCCGACCGCCATACGGGCGAATCGCGCGACCCGGATGTTCTCGCCGAGGAGCGCGATCTTCTCGGTGATCAGGTCGCTCACCCGGCGGTCGGTATCCCGGAATGGCAGCTCGAGCAGGCAGACGGACTCGAGCCACTTGTTGACCTTGCCCTCCACGATCTCGTCGATGCGGTCAGCGGGGCGGCCGTCGCGCACGGCCTCCGCCGCGAACTCGGCGCGGTGCTCGGCAAGCACGTCGGCGGGCACCTCGTCGCGGCTCACGTACGACGGGTCACGTCCGGCGACCTCGATCGCCAGCTGACGCGCGAGCTGCTGGAAGTCGTCGGTGCGCGCCACGAAATCGGTCTCGCAGTTGAGCTCCAGCAGGACGCCCAGGCGTGCGCCATGGTGGATGTAGCTGGCGATGACGCCCTCGCGTGCAGCCCGGCCCGCCTTCTTGGCCGCCGTCGAGAGGCCCTTCTCACGCAGCCAGGCGATCGCCTGCTCCACGTCGCCTGAGCTGCTCTCGAGCGCCCGCTTGCAGTCCATGATTCCCGCCCCCGTCTGCTCGCGGAGGCGCTTTACGTCCTCGGGTCTGATCATCGCGTGTCGGTTGTTCCTTCCTGTCAAGACCGATGCCGACTCAGGCAAGGGTCGGGTCTTCCTCGGTCTCTTCTTCTGAGGCCTCGGCCGCTCGGCGCGCGCGCGCGCGACGCTCCTCCTCCTCGTCCTCCTCGGGCTCCGGCTCGAAGACGAGCGCCTCGCCGCTGGCGAGCGCGGCGCTGTAGTCGGCATCGGCCACCAGGGCGGCGTCGTCAACCGGCGGCAGCGCCTCGGCCTGCTCGAACTCCTCGTCGAGCCTTGCCTGGCGTTCGGCCTGCGCCTCCAGCGCTGCCTCGGCCACCTGGGCGCAGATCAGGCGGACCGATCGGATCGCGTCGTCATTGGCGGGGATCACCCAGTCGATCTGGTCGGGATCGCAATTCGTGTCGGTGATGGCCACGATGGGGATCTCCAGGCGGCGGGCCTCCAGGACCGCGATCGACTCGCGATGCGGGTCGACGATGAAGAGCGCGCCGGGGAGGCGTCGCATGCGCCGGATCCCACCGAGCGCCGCGTTGAGCTTGGTGATTTCCTCCCCGAGCTTGCCCGCCTCCTTCTTCGTCAGCCGCTCGAACTCCCCCGCTTCACGACGCGCCTCGAGCGCCTCGAGGCGCTGGATCCGGCGCTTGATGGTCGTGAAGTTGGTGAGCATGCCGCCGAGCCAGCGGTTGTTGACGAAATGCTGGCCGGATCGCTCGGCCTCGGACGAGACCGATTCCTGGGCCTGCTTCTTGGTGCCGACGAACAGGATCGAGTCGCCTTTGCGGACGGTCTCGCGAACGAATTCGAGAGCGGCGTCCAGGCGCGTGACCGTCTGCGCAAGGTCGATGATGTGGATGCCGTTGCGCTCCCCAAAGATGAAGTCGCGCATCTTGGGGTTCCAGCGGCGGGTCTGGTGTCCAAAGTGGACGCCAGCCTCCAGCAGCTGCTTCATGGAGATGGCAGCCAAACGGGTTCCTCCGGTTCTTCCTCCGCTCGCCTTCAACTCCCGGCGTCGACCCGTCGCGAGCGACGGGCACCGTAGACCGCGGGATCGGCGGGCGTGTGTGATGGGATCGATCGGCGGCATCCGACGCTTTTGACAGCCGATGCCAGACCGTGCAGCAGTATAGCACCGCCCGACTGACCCCTGGCTGAGCACGATCGGGAAGTGGGCCTGCACGGTACCGAAGTACCCCAATCCCCACCCTCTCGTACCTTGACCATGCGTCGATGGCTGCAACGATGCCCCTGCTCGTCCGCCAAGGAGTCATCTCCCGCATGCCGATTCGACGCTCTCTGCCGCTGGTCCGGATTGCCGCTCTCCTCGCCATCCTGGCCGGCACGGCATTCGCCCTGCCCGCGGAGGCGACCGACAGGGTCGTCGTGGTCCAGCCTGGCGACACCCTCAGCGGGATTGCGCTGCAGCACGGCCTCACCGTCACGCGGCTGCTGGCCCTCAATACGATCGCCGATCCCAACCGGATCTACGCCGGACAGCGCCTGCGCATCACCGGCCAGCCGGCCGCCGCGGTCGCGCCGGTCTCCACACCACCGGCACCGGCGCCGGTCGTCCACGTGGTTCAGCCCGGCGAGCATCTCACCGGCATCGCCAGGCGGTACGGAACCACGATCGCCGCCATCGCCGCGGCGAACGGCATCAAGAACCCCTCCTTCCT
Organism: Candidatus Limnocylindria bacterium; assembly: GCA_038322875.1. Lineage (GTDB taxonomy): Bacteria > Chloroflexota > Limnocylindria > QHBO01 > QHBO01 > CF-167. Next base: position 22,423 of record JBBQGI010000002.1, read on the forward strand.
GCGGGTCGGATGGAACCTCACCATTCCGGACGCCGCCGGGCCCTCGGTACCTGCCGAAGCGACCGTCGCGACCCCTCCGGCCGCTGCCTCGGTTCCCAGGGTGCACGTGGTGACCAGCGGCCAAACGCTCACGGCGATCGCCAGGCAATACGGAACCACCATCAGCGCCATCGTCGGAGCGAACGGCATCAAGAAGCCCTCATACCTGCGCGTCGGTCAGAAGCTCACCATCCCCGGCAGCAGCGCAGCACCAGCCAGCGCCACGGCGCTGCCGATGAGCATGGCTGCCACCGCGGCTGCTCGCGACGACGTCCGGGCGATCCTGGAAGCCGAGGCGACCGCCCAGGGCGTACCGGTCGCATTTGTCCTTGCGGTCGCCTGGCAGGAGTCGGGCTGGCGGGCCGGCGTGGTCAGCTCGGCGGGCGCCGTGGGCGTCATGCAGCTCACCCCTGCGACCGCCGACTGGGTCGGCAGCGCGATGCTCGGCACGAAGGTCGACCTGCGCGACCCAAGATCCAATGTGCATGCGGGGATCCGCCTGTTGCAACACTACCTGGCCCGCTATCACGGCGACAAGGCGCTGACCCTCGCCGCCTACTACCAGGGGCAGACGGGGGCGGACCGTCACGGCGTGTACCGGATCACGCGTCCGTACATCGCCTCAATCCTTGCGCTGGAGTCGCTCTTCGCGCGCTGACCCGCCGCTGCTCACCAGGCGTCGATCCCGGTGTGGTGCGCCAGGCGCCATCGGCCGTCGGCCGTCGGAGCCACAGCGACCAGGTCGACCCGCAGCCCGACGCCCCGTCGGGAGCGCTGCGCCGCCTTAAACGTCCCGAGCGCCGCGCGCAGCCGGCTCAGCCGGCGTCGGTCGACGCTCTCCAGCGGACCGCCGGCGCGGTGACTGCTGCGCAGCTTGACCTCGACCGCCACGAGCACCGAGTTCGGGTCGAGCGCGACGATGTCCAGCTCACCCTGGGGGCAGCGCCAGCGGCGCGCCAGCACGGTCCAGCCTCGATTCGCCAGCCAGGTGGCGACGCGGTCCTCAGCTCGTTCGCCGAGCTCATGTCGCGGATCGGGCATCTCGATGGCATCCTCGCGGGAGGCGAGTAGCGGCTGATCGTCAATTCGCCGGTTCGAAGTGCTCCTCGGTCAGGACCAGCTCGTCGAGCAGCATCTCCAGTGACAGCTGCTCACCGGCGAGCAGCAGCCGCAGCGGCGCGAACGAGCGGCGGTGCCACTCGCAGGGACCCTCGCGCAGGAGCGCCTCGACATGCAACCGGGTGCCATACCCCTTGTTGCGGGCAAAGCCGTATGCGGGGTAGCGGGCATCCAGCTCGGCGCAGATCCGGTCCCGCGTCACCTTGGCCACGATGCTGGCAGCCGCGATCGAGGCGCAGATCGCGTCGCCGTCGATGATCGGCCGCTGCGGGAGGTCGACATCGCGCAGGGTGAGGGCATCGATCACCAGGTGGTCTGGCGGTCGCGTCAAGTGGCCCACCGCCTCGCGCATGGCCAGCTTGGTGGCCTGCAGGATGTTGATCCGATCGATCACCTCGACTTCGACGCAACCGACCCCGACCGCATCGGCGCGGTCCAGGATCTGCTCGTAGAGAGCCTCCCGCCGTGAACGCACCAGGACCTTGCTGTCGCGCAGGCCCTTGATCCGATGGCGATCGGGCAAGATCACCGCCGCCGCCACGACCGGCCCGGCCAGGGAGCCGCGACCGACCTCGTCGATCCCGGCGATGCTCCGAAAGCCAGCAATGCGCAGCTCGCGCTCATGTCGCATGTGCGCGTCGCGGGGGGCATGGCCACGGCGCTTCGGCCGCGGCGGGGAGGAGTCGAAGAGCGGGGCGGACACCGGCTCAGCGGCCGGGTCGACGCTCACGCAGCGTAGCTGACTTCCCGACCCGATCGCGCAGGAAATAGAGCTGGGCCCGACGCGCCACGCCGTGCCGCACGATCTCGATCTTCTCGACCCGCGGCGCGTGGAGCATGAAGGTTCGCTCCACGCCGACACCCGACGCGATGCGTCGTACGGTGATCTGCTGATTGAGGCCGCCCCCGCGCATGCGCATGACCGTCCCCTCGAAGACCTGGATCCGCTCACGGCTCCCCTCGACCACCTTGACCGAGACCTTCACCGTGTCACCCGAGGCGATCTCGGGCACATCGGTCCGGAGCTGCTCGCGCTCGAGCTCCTTGATCGGATCCATCGTGCGGTCAACCTCGTTATCGCGGCATGAGCCACGGATTATCGGCCTGGCGATGCGCACCTGACAGGCGCGGATGTGACGAACGCGACCGCCAACGGGCGCGACCGGCGGAGTATAGCAGCGCTTCGGAACACCCGACAAACAGCTCAGCCGGCGGATGGATCCTCGTCGGCGAGCCGTTCGAGCTCCGCCCGATCGTCATCACTTAAGGGCGCTTCGGCGAGGAGATCGGGGCGTCGCTGCAGCGTGCGTCGCAGCGCCTCGCTGCGACGCCAGCGCGCCACGTCGCCGTGATGGCCCGACAGGAGCACCGCCGGTACCGACGCGTCGCGGAACAGCTCGGGACGGGTGTACTGCGGGCCCTCGAGCAGGCCATCGGCGAAGGAATCCGATTCGTGGGAGGCCGTCTCGATGACCCCCGGGACGAGACGCGCGACAGCGTCGATCAGCACCAGCGCCGGCAGCTCCCCCCCCGTCAGCACGTAGTCGCCGATGCTCACCTCGCGTTCGGCCAGCGCCCGGACTCGTTCGTCGATCCCCTCGTAGCGACCACACACCAGGACCAGATGGCCGGCGGTCGAGAGCGTTCGAGCCAGGGCATCGGTGAGGCGCTCGCCCGCTGGGTCGAGCAGGATCACCTGGGTACCAGCGGCGCGCAGCGCCTCAACGGCCGCAAAGAGTGGCTCGGGGCGCATCACCATCCCCGCTCCCCCGCCGTATGGATAGTCGTCGACGGCCCGATGACGGCCGAGGCCATGCTCACGCAGGTCGTGGATGCCGAATTGCAGGATGCCGCGCTCGACTCCGCGACCGATCACCGACGCACGCAGCGGCGCGTCGAAGAGCTCCGGAAAGAGCGTCACGACGTCGATCCGCAGCAACGGGGGCACGGGGGTGTGTGCCATCGCTCAGACCTCCTCCGCCTCGTAGTGGACCACCATCCGCCCCGCCTCGAGGTCGATCGAGCGAACCACTTGGCGGAGTGCCGGAACCAGCAGCTCGCCCTTGGATCCCTCGATTCGATAGACCTCGTTCTCGCCGGCACGGAACACCTCCGCCACCGCACCCAGCTCCGCTCCGGCTTCGTCCGTAACCGTCAGGCCGATCAGCTGATGCCAGTAGTAGGTTCCCTGGGGGAGCGGTGCGGCGGGTGCCTCGAGGTAGCGGCCGGCGAGCCCCTCGGCAGCAGTCCGATCCGAGATTCCTTCCAAGCGCAGGACGGGCACGCGGCCACCCCAGCCGGACTCCACGATCTGTCGCGGCTGAGGTTCGCCGTCCATCCAGATCGACTGCCCGACAGCCAGGCGCTCGGGGTGGTCGGTCAGCGATTCGATGCGCACTGCGCCGGTCAGCCCCTTTGCGCCAAGCACACGGGCAAGGGCCAGGCGCTCAGTCGTCGCCGACGATCTCCAGCTCAACGTGCCGGCCATCGCGCGCCGCCATGACGCGCAGCAGGCTGCGGATGGCATTGGCGATGCGGCCGTCGCGGCCGATGATGCGACCCATGTCGCCCTCGCCGACCTTGAGCGTCAGGGTGACCTCGTCATCGGCCTCGGCCAGGTCGACGACGACCGCGTCGGGGTCATCGACCAGCGACCGGGCGACGTACTCGAGGAATGCTTTCATTCCGACGCCTCGGTCGGGTCCTCGGTCGCGGCCTCAGGAGCGTCCTCGTTCACGACCTCGATGATGGCCTCGGGCGCTGCCTCGGCGGTGTCCTCGGTCACGGCCTCGATGTCGGCCTCGGGCGCCGCCTCAGTCGCTGCCTCAGGAGGGGCTTCGGCCTTCGCCTTGGCCCTGGCGGTCGCCTTGGCCGACGGCTTGCGAGCGCGAGCGGGCTTCGCAGCCGGAGCCTCCGGCGTGGCTCCCACGGAGCCGTTGATCTTGATCAGCTTCGCGACCGTCTCCGATGGGAGGGCTCCCTTGCTGACCCAGGCCGCAAGCCGCTCGGCGTCGATCCGCACGGTGGCCGGCTCGGTGAGCGGGTCGTAGAAGCCAAGGATCTCGAGGGCGCGGCCATCTCGCGGTCGGCGGCTGTCCATCGCCACGACCCGGTAGCTGGGGCGCTTGGTGGCTCCCACCCGCGAGAGCCGAATGCGTACTGCCAAAAGTGTCTCTACCTCTCTGCTGGTTGACGGCGGCTGGGCGCCGTATCGATCTCGCTCATGCAATCGTTCCTTCGCCGCAGGGCCGTCACTTGACCGTCAGCACGCCATGGATCTCCAGGTGATCGCCGCTGGCCGATGCGCTCACCGCCACCTCGCCGATCTGGTGCAGGATATCGCGAAGTTCGCTTCCTGGGTCGAAGATGGCCGCCGCGGCGTCGGTCAGACCCGGGATCGCCGCCCAGATTTCGTTCCCCGCATGTGTCGGCGTGAGCTCGAAGGGCGCCCGGTAGCTTTCCTCGTCGACCAGCGCTGCGCCGCTGCGGTGGGCTTCGAGCGCCGCCGCAATGTCGGACGGGTCGAGCGCGAGCAGGACGACGCCACCCGCCATGGCGTAGGCGACACGGCCGATCTGTGGGACAGAGACGCTCGTGATTGTCACCTCCGCCGAGACGCTGGTGGTCACGATCGATCCGCGCTCTTCGAATGCGTCGCGCATGGCGTCGAGCGACCGCTGCGCAGCCGCCGCAGCGTTGGGGTGCAGCAGCAGCAGCAGTCCATGTGGTGCCGAAAGATCAAGGTCGGTGAGTGCCAGGGCCGCCTCGCCATCGAAGAGCGAGAGCAGGTCGCGATCTACATTGATCCCGAGTCCGAGCGCCGCAATCGCCCGCAGCTGGTCGAGCGCGCCGAGCACCTCCGCAAAGGCAGGCGCCTTGCCTATCACCGCTTCGAGATCAGCGAGGCTCTGCTCCAGGCGAAATGCGACCAGCTCGACGTGCGTGTTGCGCGGCATCCACTCCGTCAGCGAGGCACGCTCGGAGCCGAGCGCGAATGCGCCGCGCATTGCCGCCGAAGCGGCCCCGGCAGCGAATGGCGCTGATCCATCCAGGTGCAGACCATCGGCGGCGGCGGTGAGCGCCAGGGCAGCCGTCGAGTAGCCGCCCAGGCGGCCATCGGCGTCGGCTGGTGCGACCGCGCCGAGGTTTACGAAGAGCGAGGCGAGGTGGTCCGTCGGAACAGTGCGCATCGCCGACGCGAATCCCGCCGAATCGGCCAAAGACGGGACGGCATCCGCATTCGCATCGAGGGCCGCGCGCAGCTGCTCCGGGCCGTCGGCCACGACCAGGAGGTCGTCGAGGAGCGCATAGCTGCGGCCCTTGCCGATCATCGCCTCGTGCCCCCGGTACGTCTCCCGCGCGTACGACGCTCCGCCGCGCGCCATCAGGCGCGGGACCTGGTCACGAGCCGCGACCGGGTCTCGCACGCCGGCCAGCACGAGGAGATGCGGCGCTCCCCCCGTCTCAGCGGCGGGCTCAATGGCGAATGCGATCTGCGTCCCCAGCCACGATCGCACATCCGCGCCATAGTCCATCCCGGCCTGCTCGAGCTGGCGTTGGACGACCTCGTCGATCTTGTCCTCGATCGTCGCCGCGTCGCCGAAGCCCGGCAGATGCTCGACCAGCGCGAGCAGGTTCATCTTCTGCCCGGTCGATGGCTGCAGATACACGTTCAGGTAGATCGCGGCGCCGGCGGGCGCTGCGCGGGCCGCCCGATCCGTCGTCGCGGAAAACAGGAGGAGATAGCCCACTACCACCACCGTGCCGACCATCACCAGCAGCGCGGTGACCGCCACGATCAGGCGCTGCATCGGTCTAGCCTCCCAGGATGCCGCGCAGGCCGCCGCCCTTCGGCAGGCGGCCGCCGCCGAACTGCCGCATGAGGCGCCGCATCTCCTCGAATTGCTTGAGCAGCCGATTGACGTCGGCCGGGGTGGTCCCGCTCCCGGCGGCGATGCGTCGGCGGCGACTCGCCTTGATCAGCTCGGGATGATGGCGCTCGGCCGCCGTCATCGAATCGACGATCGCCTCGATCCGGCGCAGCTGGCCGTCGTCGACCGCCTGCTGGGCTGCGCCGGCCAGCTGACCGGCCCCCGGGATCATGCCCAGCAACTGTCCGATCGGCCCCATCTTCTTGATCTGCGCGAGCTGCGTGCGGAAGTCGTCGAGCGTGAAGCGCGACTCCATCAACCGCTGGGCCACTCGCTCGGCCTCGGCCTGATCGACGCTCTCCTGGGCACGCTCAACGAGCGAGAGGATGTCCCCCATGCCCAGGATCCGCTGGGCCAGCCGGTCGGGGTGGAACGCCTCGAGCCCGTCGGTTCGCTCGCCGGTGCCGATGAAGGCGATCGGCAACCCGGTGACACTGCGGATGCTGAGCGCTGCGCCGCCGCGCGCATCCCCATCCATCTTCGTCAGCACCAGGGCGGTCAGCGGCAGCCGCTGGTGGAACGCCTCTGCCACGCGCACGGCGTCCTGCCCGGTCATCGCATCCACGACCAGCAGCGTCTCGACCGGGGTGACGGCGCCGGCGATGCGGACCAGCTCGTCCATCATCGGCTCGTCGACATGCAGGCGACCCGCCGTGTCGAGGAGCACCACGTCGAGCCCTCGCTGCCGCGCCTGCTCGACTCCCGAGCGCGCGATCTCGAGCGCGGGGGTGCCTGCGGGGCGGGTATGGACCTCGGCACCGATCTGGTCGCCCAGCGCGACGAGCTGGTCCACCGCTGCCGGCCGGTAGACGTCGGCCGCCACCAGCAACGGCGTGTGCCCTTCGCGGCGCAATCGCACCGCCAGCTTGGCTGCAGTCGTCGTCTTCCCCGATCCCTGCAGGCCGACCAGCATGACCAGGCTCGGCCGCCGGTCCAGCCTGAGGAGGTGGCGCTCCCCGCCCAGCGCGGCCACCAGCTCGGCGTGGACCGCCTTGACCACCTGCTGACCGGGATGCAGGCCGGTCAGCACCTCGGCCCCGAGGGCTCGTTCGCGAACCCGCGCGACGAAGTCCTTGACGACGCGGAAGTTCACATCCGCCTCGAGCAGGGCGAGCCGGATCTCGCGCAGTGCGAGGTCCAGGTCGGCCTCGGTGATCTTGGCCTTGCCACGCAGGCGATCGACGACGCCTTGCAGGCGAGCGGAGAGAGATTCGAACATGATCGACCCGATCTGGTGCGTGGTCGGAGGACGGCTGCACATCTTAGGCGGCGCGTTCGTGCCGGGCAACGCCCGCGCGCGAGTCAGAGGTCGGTCATCTGGCCTGGAGGCGTTCTCCCAGGAACGCGGCGAGGCGGTCGCGGAGAGCGGTCACGTCGTCGATCGGCCCCCACAGCAGGACCAGCCGGCTCCCGTCTCGCAGGTGCAGCTGCAGTCGCAGCCGACCCAAAGTGGCCCGCTCGATGGCGCCCCATGAGATCCACCGATTCCTCCGGGCGCCCTGCATGATCTCGCCGATCTCGATGGCGCTGAACGAGCGAGTTGATCGGCTCCGAACGTCGGTGGACGGCAGATTGAAGTGCCGAATCGTTCGCCAGAGCCCAAGCGAGCGACGGAGGAGCCCGTCGGGGCAGAGCCACAGCTCGCCGTGGATCCGATCGGTCCAGCCGGTGGTGCTCCCGGCCGACAGGAGCTGGCAGTCCGCCTGATCGCGCTCCGGCGCCGCATCGCTCATGCGGCCAGCAGCCATTCCACGTAGGCAGCAGGGTCGAACGGAGCGAGTGCGTCGAGCCCCTCCCCCACTCCGGCGAAGAGGATCGGCACGCCGAGTCGGTCGGCGATCGCCACCGCCACCCCTCCCTTGGCGCTGCCGTCCAGCTTCGTCAGCACGATCCCGGTGACGCCCGCCTCGCGGCTGAACGACTCTGCCTGTGAGAGGCCGTTCTGGCCGGTCGTGGCATCGAGCACCAGGAGCACGTGGCGTGGCTCCCCGGGGAGGCGACGTTCGATCACGCGACGCACCTTGGCCAGTTCGGCCATCAGCTGGGTCTTGTTCTGGAGCCGCCCGGCGGTGTCCACGATGACCACGTCGATCCCACGCGACTCCGCGGCCACCAGTGCGTCGAAGGCGACCGCGCCGGGATCGGCGCCCGGCCGCTGCGCGACCACCGGTATGCCGATCTGGTCACCCCACAGCCGCAGCTGCTCGACCGCTGCCGCCCGAAAGGTGTCCGCCGCGGCGAGCACCACGCTACGCCCGTCGCCCACGAGGCGAGCAGCCAGCTTGGCGATGGTCGTCGTCTTGCCCGAGCCGTTGACCCCCACCACGAGGATGACCGCCACCGCTGGGCCGATCTCGAAGCTGCCCGAGCCGACCCGCTCGAGGCGGAGGCGAATCTCCTCGGCGAGCGCCTCCCGCACGGCCGGACCGGGCGCCGTCTTCCCCACGCGCGCCTGGGTCGCCGCAACCAGCGCGATCGTCGTCTCCGCACCGACGTCGGCGGCGATGAGCGCCTCCTCGATCTCGTCCCATGTCGTCTCGCCGGTGGCGGCCGCGCCGCCGAGCAATGCGCGCAGGCGGCTCCCCAGGCCTCCGGGACGTGGACGCAGGCCCATGCCGCTCGGCTCGCGCCGAGGGCGCGCCATCATCCGACCGCCACCTCGACCGGCAGGTCCGCCAGGCGCAGCGAGAGGAGGCGCGACACCGCGGCATCGGTCATGGTCACCCCGTAGATCGTGTCCGCCGTTTCGATGGTGGCGCGGTTGTGCGTGATCACGACGAAGTCGATCGTCTGCGATAGGAGGCGCAGCGCATCGGCGAAGCGGCCGATGTTCGCCTCGTCGAGGGCGGCATCAACCTCGTCGAGGATGCAGAACGGCACGGGGTTGACGCTCAGCATCGCGAACAGGAGCGCCACCCCGGCCAGGGCCCGCTCGCCACCCGACAGCATGGCCAGCCGCTGGAGGCGCTTGCCCGGCGGGCGCACGGCGATCTCGATCCCGTCGGCCAGCTCTCCTTCGCTTCCGTCGCTCATCTGCAGCGACGCCGAACCCCCGGCGAAGAGGAGCCGGCAGAACTCGTCGAACTTCGCGCCGATGGCGACGAAGGCCGCGTTGAACTGTCCGGCGATCTCCGCCTCCAGCCGCCCGATCAGCTGTTCGGTCGAGCCGATCGCCGCGTTCAGATCCGCGTCCTGGACGGTGAGCGCGTCCATCCGGCGGGCCAGCTCCCGGTGCTCCTCGATGGCAAACGGGTTGACCGAACCGATCTGGGCCAGGGTGCGCCGCACCCGCTTGAGCTCGGCCTCGATCGTCTCGGCGGACGCGGCCTCGAGATCCGACGGCGCCGAGCCGTCGCCGACGAGTGGAGCATGGGTGTCGGCAACGGGGAGCGACTCGATCGCCAGGTCCCGCTCGCGCCCGATCGCCACCAGCTCGTCTTCCAGCCGCTGCGCGTCGATGGCACCGCTCTGCAGCGCTCGCTCGAGCTCGGCCAGACGAGACGCGGCGCCACCTCCTGCTCGCTCGGAATCGAGCAGCTCGGCACGAAGCCGGTCTCGCTCAGCGTCCGCGGCGGCACGCTGCTCGGCTGCTTCCCGATCGGCGTTCGTGGCCGCCTCGATCCCGTCGGCGGCGGCCAAGCGTTCGGCATCCATGGCGGCTAACGCGATTTGGTCCCTCGCGAGAGCGCCGGTCAACTGATCACGTCGCGCCGCGAGCACGGCCCGCTGGTAGCGGGCGTCGCCCCAGCCTGTGTCGATTGCATCCGCAGCGGCCTGCGCCGCCTGCCATGCCGCGCGGCGTCGATCTCGCTGTGCCGCCAACAGCGCGCGACGCTCTCGCGCATCGGCGGCGGCCGGGGCCAGTCGCTCGAGCGCTCCGCCGGCGGGCGTCACTCCACTTGAATCCACAAGCCCGGCCGCCGTGGCGCTGCGCGCGTCATCGAGCTCCACCCTGAGCGCCTGCACCAGGTCACGTGCCCGAGCCAAGACACCCTCTGCTCGTTCCTGACCCCCACGCGCAATTGCGGCCTCGCGCTGCACTTCGGCGTGCCGCTCGGCCGCCATGTCGCGATCCTGGCGAGCATCGGCCCATGCCATCAGGGATTGAGCGGCAACCCGTCCGGCGTCCTCGTGCTTGCTCTCCAGGCGTGCCACGAGCTCGACCAGCTCCCGGACGCGCGCGTGCTGCCGGGCCGCCTCCCCGGAGGCCTCGTCCGCCCGACCGCGGACGACCAACAGGCCGCGCTCGTCGGCCAGGTCGCCATCCGCCGTCACTGCGCACCAGCCCGGCGGCAGGTTGCGCCAGCCCTGCAAGAGGGTGTTGAGATCCGGCGCGACGACGGTGCGGGCAAAGAGGCGCGGTCCTGTGGTTGTGCCGATCCACTCGCGCAGGGTCACGGTTGCCCGCACCGCGGCAAGCGCCGCCTCCCGCACCGCGGCGCTCGGCTCGTCTTGGCCAGTATCCTCGCCGGCCAACAGCCGCGCCGATCCGCGAGCCGTGGCGGCATGATCGGCCAGATGCGCGTCACGCCAGACCAGTGCCTGTCGCAGCTCGCCGCCTACCAGCACCTCGATCGCGGCCCAGGCGGCCTGTGGCGGATCGATCGTCTCGATCAGAGATTGCCAGCCGGCGGCGGCCAGCATCGGCCCGAGCGCGGCGTCGCCGCCCGCACGCTCTTGCAGCACCTCGAGCTCTGCCTGCAGGCCACCTATCCGTTCGGCGAGCGTCGTCGCCTGCGCCCGGTCAACCTCTGCCTGTCGTTCCGCGGCCTCGGCGGCAGTGTCTGCCGCTTCCATGGCGGCAACTGCCTCGACCTCGCTTGCCGTCACGCTTACCAGCTGCGCCTGGGTGGGAGCGCAGGCCGCCGCCGCCTCGGTCTCGGTCGTGGTGGCCGCCTGCAGCTCACCCTCGATCTGCTCGACCCGTGCCCGCAACCGCATTGACGCCTCGTCGCGTCGAGCGGCCTCGGCGATCGACGCTCCCGCGCTGGCCCACGCCTCGGCAAACTCCTGCTCGACGGCCACCAGGGCCAGGTCGACGGCGTCGAGCTCCGCCGCAGCTGCGCGCCATGCCCCCTCCGCTTCCCGCGCCGCCTCCCATTTCGACTCGGCCTGGGGGTCCGCCCCGTCCGGGGTCACCTCGAGCGTGGCCATCGTTTCAGCCAGCTCCGCCTCCTCCCGCGCGATCAGCGCGGCGAGATCCGCGTGCCGCCGCGCGGCTCCCTCGACCACCGCCTCCGTGCGAATGCGAGCCTCTCGGGCGTGCTCGAGTCGTTCTGCTGCGCTGCGAGCGGCGCCCTCCGCCTCCCAATAGCCGGCCTCGGCCTGGGCGATAGCCTGACGCCCGGCGGATTCTTCGGCCCGCAGCGCCTCGAGCGCCGCCTCTGCCGACGCCATCCGCCGCCGTGCCTCCCCCAGCGATTCACGCGCTGTCACCTCGCGGCGTCGATGCGCCTCGACGACCAGCCCGTGGGCGCGACGCCCCATGGCGTCGTGCTCCTCCTGGTGCTGTGCCTGCAGCGCGAGGCGCCGCACCTGTGGCTTCAGCTCGGCGATCAGGTCGCTCACGCGGGTCAGGTTGTCGCGCGCTCGCCCGAGCCGGCCGAGCGCCTCGTTCTTGCGGACCTGCAGGTTCTTGACCCCGGCGGCCTCCTCGAACAGCTGCCTCCGCTCCTCCGGCCTCAGCGAGAGAGCCGCGTCGACGGTGCCCTGTCCGACGACCACCAGCTCGTTGGCGCCGAGTCGCCCACCGGCGAGCAGCTCAACGACCTCCTTGAGCCGCGCGCGGGCGCCGTTGATCAGGTACTCGGTCTCGCCGGATCGGAAGGCGCGACGACCGATCGATACTTCGGCGAAGTCGATCGGCAACCAATGGTCAGTGTTGTCGAGGGTGAGCACCGCCTCGGCCATACCCTGCGGCCGGCGGCCCTGGCTCCCCGCGAAGATGACATCGTCGGCCCGGCGGGTGCGCAGCGATCGGTTCGATTGCTCGCCGAGGACCCAGCGCACGGCGTCGGCCATGTTGCTCTTGCCTGAGCCGTTCGGCCCGATCACCGCGGTCACGCCTCGTTCGAAGACGAAGCGAGTCGGGTCGGCAAAGGTCTTGAAGCCGTGGAGTCGCAGTTCCTTCAGGCGGCTCATCGGCTCTTGCCGCCGTTCGGCGTGCCGAGCTCAAGCTGGGCAAGTGTGATCGCCGCCGCGTGCTCCTCGGCCCTCTGGCGGCTCGATCCCTGGCCGATCCCGATCGGCTTCCCGTCGACGATCGCGCTCACGGTGAAGGCATGGCGATGCGGCGGCCCGGCGGTCTCGAGCAGCTCGTACTGCGGCTTGGACCGATGATGCCGTTGCGTCCATTCCTGGAGCCGGCTCTTGGCTGACTTGTGCGGGTCGCCCGCACCGGCCGGCGCCAGGCGCGCCGCGAAGATCCGGCGCAACCAGGTCTGGGTGGCACGCAGGCCGTCGCTGACCGCGATCGCGCCAGCCAGTGCCTCGAAGGTCGCCGCCAGCAGGGACGGGCGGGCCGCTCCGCCGCCATCGGCCTCGCCGCGGCCGAGGAGCAGAAACTGGTCCAGCCCCAGCCCGATCGCGATCTCGGCAAGCGAGTCGCGGTTCACCAGGGCGGCCCGACGAGCCGTCAGGAAGCCCTCGTCCTCGCCAGGGAAGCGGTCGTACAGGAGCCGGCTCACGACGTGACCGATAACGGCATCCCCTAGGAACTCGAGCCGCTCGTTGTGGCCGGGGAGGGCACCGGGATTCTCGTTGAAGTAGGAGCTGTGGACGAACGCCTGGCGAATGGCCTCCGGGTCCCGCAGGACGATGCCGAGTCGCTCACCCAGCTCGTCGAGACGCGGACTGGCCATGGCCTCCGATCGTTACTGCTGGTGCTCCTCGATGAACTCGACCGCGTCGGAGACCTTCTGGATCTTCTCGGCATCCTCGTCGGAGATCTCCATGCCGAACTCCTCCTCGAGGCTCATGATCAGCTCCACCAGGTCGAGCGAGTCGGCATTCAGGTCCTCGACGAACGAGGCGGTCGGCTTGACCTCCTCCTCGTCGACACCCAGCTGTTCGACGATCAGCTTCTTGAGTCGGTCGAACGTCGTTCCGTCGGCCACCGTCAGGCTCCTTCAGGCGATGATCTAGCAACGCTCCCCAGAACGCCGTTCACAAGGCGGCGAGCTGCGTCCCCGGAGTAGGTCCGGGCGAGGAAAACGGCGTCGTGAATCGTCTCCCCGCTCGAGGTCGCGGCGGAGTATAGCACCTCCCAGAGGGCGCTCCGGAGGATCGTGCGCTCGACCCGACCGAGCTCGCTGACCGGGATGGCGGGGGCCAGGACCGCGATTCGGTCGTCAAGCTCCGATCGTGCAGCGAGGACTCCCTCGACGATCGACCCGGCATGCGCCGCCACCGCCGCGTCGCTGCCATGCTCGGTCACCAGGCGCTCGAGTGCCTTCGTTGCCTGTGCGGGCCGAAACTCCTCTTCGAAGAGCGCCATCAGCGCGAGCCGCCGCGCCTCGAGTCCGGGCCTCGGTCGGATCCTGCGGCGGTGTCGAGGCGGAGCGCTGGTCAGGCCTCGGCTCCCGGCCCCGCGACCAGGCGCTCGGTCCCGCCGGCGATCAGGTCGGCCGTGTCGCGGCGGGCAAGCGCGGGATGCTGGCGGGTCCAGTCAGCGATCAGCTCCGGAATGCGGGCGGTGGCCGCTTCCGAGGCGACCCGAATGGCGTTCTCGAGCATGCGTGCCCGCGCTCGCCCATGGGTCACGATGCTCACTCCCCGCACACCGAGCAGAGGCGCGCCACCGTACTGCTCGTAGTCGAAGCGGTGCTTCATGCGGTCGAATCCCGGCTTGAGCGCGAGCAACGCCAGCGGGGCCATTGGCCCCTGCTGGAGATCGGTGCGCAGCGACCGGAAGATGTAGCTGGTCAGCCCCTCGAAGAACTTGATCACCACGTTGCCAATGAATCCGTCACAGACGACGACATCGGCGACATGGCCGACCAGGTCGTTGCCCTCCACGTTGCCGATGAAGTTCACGCCGCTATCTCGGATACGGCCGTGGGCCTCGCGGGCAAGGGCGTCGCCCTTCTCTGCCTCCTCGCCGATGTTGAGCAGCCCCACGCGGGGGCGCTCCACCTGCAGCACGTGCTCGGCGTAGATCGAGCCCATCACCGCGTAGTGGACCAGGTTGCTCGCCTCCGAATCGACGTTGGCACCGACGTCGAGCAGCAGGATCGGCCCGCTGGCCGTAACGAGGTGGGCCGCCAGGGCCGGGCGGTCGATGCCGTCGATGCGGCCGAGTCTGAAGACCGCTGCCGCCATGGTGGCCCCCGTCGAACCGGCACTCACCAACGCGTCGGCCAGTCCGTCGCGCACCAGGTCGGTGGCGACACGGATCGAAGAGCGGCGCTTGGCGCGCAATGCCGCGGCGGGATGCTCCCCCATCTCGATCACCTCGGGCGCATCCACGAATGAGACGCTGGCGGGATGTCCGCGGCCGAATTCGGCGATCTCGGCTTCGATGCGAGGCACGTCACCGACCAGAATCACCTCGTCGGCATGCGAGGCGGCGTATGCGATGGCGCCGCGCACGATCTCGCGGGGAGCGAAATCGCCGCCCATCGCGTCGACCGCGATGCGCATCAGCGGCGCCGGCTCACCGCTGGCCTTCGGCCGGCGCGGTCGGTTCGATGGCCACCGCCTCGCGACCGTCGTAGTAGCCACAGGTCGGGCAGACGTGATGCGCGAGCTTCAGCTCATGGCAATGCGAGCACTCGACCAGTGGCGGAGCGCTGATCGCCAGGTGCGAGCGCCGTTCGCCCTGGCGCGCCTTCGAGACCTTTCGCTTGGGGACGCCCACGCGCGACTCCTACATCGGTGATTCAGGGACCCGCAGTATACCGGGCGACCCGCCACCCGGCGAACGCCTGACTGGAGCTCAGTCGCCCGGCAGGTCGAGCAGCCGTGCCAGCACGGCGAGGCGTGGATCAGGCTCGTCCTCGACGCAGTCGCAGCTCCCGACATCGAGGTGGCGGCCGCACCCCGAGCAGAGCCCCGGGCAGTCGGGTCGACAGAGCGGATGCATCGGCTCGGTGAGCGCCAGCTCATCGTGCAGCACCGGGGTGAGGTCGATCTGGTGCTGGGCGTCGATCGCGAGCGCCTCTTCGTCCGGGGCCGGCGCCGGAAGCGGCGCGCCGCGAACCGGATCGACCGTCGGCAGATACTCCTCGGCGAGCTGGAGGCTGACCGTCTCGACGTACGGTTCGAGGCAGCGCGCGCAGGTGCGTCGCAGTGGGGCCTCGACGGTGCCGCGCACTAGGATCCCGCGGTTCGTGCGCTGCAGCCGAACAATGCCGTCGATCGGTCCGGCCAGCTCGACGTCGGAGCCAACGGCAAGATAGCGGTCGCGCAGGGCAACCTCGCGGATAGCTCCCGACGGTTCCTGGAGCATCGCCGCCACGTTGAAGAGGATCACGGCTGAGTGGAGGGCTCCAGGGCTTCCTGTCCAACCTCGAACGGGAGCTTCCCGTCCCCGGCGTCCTCGGGCGCGAGACGCGGCGGGCGATGGCGTTCATCCAGCATGTCGATCCCACGCTTGATGCTGGTCAGCGCCTTGATGCACTCCCCCTCGAGCCGAATCAGGACCCCGGCGGCGTACTCATCACCGCCGTGCCGGATCTCGGCAGCCTCCCGAGTGGCGGTCTCGATGATCTCGCCGGCACGCTCCTTGGCCAACCGCACCAGCTCCCGGTCCTCGAGCATGCGAGCGGCCTGCTCCTGCGCGCGGGCGATCACCGCCTCACCCTCTTCGCGGGCGCGTTCGGTGATGCGCCCTGCCTCCTCGGTGATGCGGCGCGCCTGGGTCACCTCCGGCGGCACGGCGGCCCGCAGCTGATCGATCAGCTCGAGCACCGCGGCCTGGTCCATGACCACGTTGTTGGTGAGGGGCAGCTTGCGCGCGCTCGCCGCGAGCGACTCCAACCGCTCAACCAGGAAGATGATGTCCGTGGCTCCGCCCTCCCGCGACGAGACGTACGTGGCGCGGATTATAGCCGCGCCACCCGGCCTCAGCCTGACGCGGAGAAGCGCGCCCGCAGCGCGTCGGCAACCGATGCGGGGACCATGTCGCCGATCTCGCCGCCGAACTGGGCGACCTCCTTGGCCAGGCTGCTCGACAGATAGCCGTAGTCGAGGGCCGACATCAGGAAGACGGTGTCGACGCCTGGTTGCAGCTTGCGGTTGGTGTGGGCCATCTGCAGTTCGGCCTCGAAGTCGCTCACGGCGCGCAGGCCGCGCACGATGAAGCGGGCCTCCCGGCTGCGGGCGAAGTCGACCGTCAGCCCGTCGAAGCCGGCGACCTCCACGTTGGACCCGAACTCTGTCACCGCCGCGCTGATCTGGGCGATCCGCTCCTCGACGCTGAAGAGCGGCGTCTTGCGCGGGTTGTTCAGCACGCCGACCACCAACCGATCGAAGAGCGCGGCGGCTCGACGCGCGACGTCGAGATGCGCATTGGTCATCGGGTCGAACGAGCCGGGGAAGACGGCGACGCGGCTCATGGCTCCTCCAGTTCATCGGTCCCGCCGGCGGCCAGAAACGTCAGCGCGGTCTCGCCGAAGCGACGCTCGCGCCAGCGCGTGAGGCCGGCCACCTCGGGGATCTGCGTGCGCCAGAAGTGCTTGACCACCACTGCCGCGCCAGGCGCCAGGTGCGGGACCAGGCGCTCGAGCGGCGCGAGAATATCACGCTCCTCGTATGGCGGATCCAGGAAGGCGAGGTCATACGCCCCGGCCGCGAAGTGGGTGAGGTGATGTATCACATCCGCCTGGTGCACCGATCCCCGATCATCCAGGCCCGTGCGCTCGAGATTCTCGCGGATCGCGGCCGCGGCATGGCGAGCGACCTCCACGAAATCGGAGTGCGTCGCCCCTCGCGACAGCGCCTCGATGCCGATCGCTCCGCTGCCTGCATACAGGTCGAGCACCCGCGCATCGGGCGTGCGGTCGCCCAGGATGGCGAAGAGGGTCTCCTTCACGCGGTCGGCGATCGGACGCGTCCCGGAGTCGCGCGGCGCGACCAGGTGGCGACCACGCGCGATGCCGGCGATGACCCGCATCAGGCGGCGTCCCCCTCGTCCTCGGCAGCCGCGAAGTCGTCGCGCAGGCGGACCAGCTCGGGCCGCGAGGTCAGCCCGGGATCGGCCGCGACGAGGGCGCGAGCCAGCGTGCCGGCGCGCTCAGCGAGCGCCAGGTGGCGTGGCTCGAATAGCGACGCCACCTGTAGCGGCGGGAGCCCCGACTGGCGCGTGCCGAGCAGGTTGCCGGCGCCGCGCAGCCGCAGATCGGCCTCGGCGATCGCGAAGCCGTCGGTCGAGGAGCGCACCACCTCGAGCCGCTCTCGGGCGCGCTCATCGACGGCGTCGGTGAGGAGGATGCAGAACGACTGCTCGGCGCCGCGGCCAACGCGCCCGCGCAGTTGGTGCAGCTGGGCGAGGCCGAAGCGGTCCGCGTCCTCGACCAGCATCACCGAGGCATTGGGCACGTCGATGCCAACCTCGATCACGGTGGTGGCGACAAGGATGTCCAGCGCCCCGGCGGCGAATGCGGCCATCGTGCCGTCCCGCTCGTCGGCTCGTTGCTGACCATGCACGATGCCGATGCGCATGTCTGGCAGGGCGGCGCGCAGACGCTCCACCTCGGCCTCGGCCGATGCGGCGCTCTGCGCCTCGCTCTCCGTCACAAGCGGAACCACGACGAATGCCTGCCGTCCGGCACTCGCCTCTGATGCAAGGAAGGCCTCGATCTTCGGCAGCGCGGTCCGATCGCGGATCTCCGTGCGGATCGCGCGACGGCCGGGGGGCAGCTCGTGGATGGAGCTGATGGCAAGGTCCGCGTAGAAGGTGAGGGCCAGCGTGCGCGGGATGGGCGTCGCGGTTAGCGCCAGCAGGTGCGGCTCGAGCCCGGCGCCCTTCGCCTGCAGCGCGGCGCGTTGCGCGACGCCGAAGCGGTGCTGCTCGTCGACCACGGCGAGTCCCAGTCGGTGAAAGGTGACCGCCTCGCTGATGACGGCGTGGGTGCCGATGACGACCTCCGCCTCCCCCGCCTCGATCGCGTCGTGGATGCGGCCCTTGACCGTGGGGCTTAGCGATCCCGAGAGAAACTCGGCTCGCACGCCGAGGCGTTCGAGCAGTGGTGCCAACCCCAGGTGGTGCTGGCGCGCGAGGATCTCCGTCGGGGCCATCAGGACAGCCTGCCAGCCCGCTCGCACGACGCCGGCCAGCGCGACGGCAGCGACCGCCGTCTTGCCACTGCCGACGTCCCCCTGCAGCAGGCGCCGCATCGGCTGATCCGAGCCCAGGTCGGCCACGATCTCATCAACGGCCTTCCGCTGGTCGCTGGTCAGCTCGAAGGGAAGCGCGCCGATGAGGGCGGCGAGCTCGTCGGCGCCGATGCTGACGCTGGCGGCCCGCAGGTCGGCGCGCATCGCCCGCGCCTGCGCCATCGTCAGCTGCAGTGCCAGCAGCTCGTCGTAGGCGAGCCGGTCGAGCGCCTCAGCCACGTCGGCCGCCTCCCCAGGGAAATGGGCTGCGCGCAGCGCCTCGCCCAGCTGAGGCAGGTCACCTCGCTCAGCGTCCAGCAACGGATCATCGACCCCCGGCAGCGCCCGCTCGAGGACCCGTGCCAGCAGCTCGCGGACGCGTCGCTGGGTCACGCCGCCCGCGAGCCGGTAGACCGGCACCACGCGGGCGGTGTGGACCGACTCATGCCCGACCGGCGAGAACTCGGGCGCGGTGAACTGCGGCCGCCAGCCGTGGAAGGTGACCTTGCCGCTCACCACTATCTCGGCGCCCGGCTCGAGACGGCGCTCGACATAACGCTTCCCGAACCAGATCGCCTCGGCGGTGCCGGTCAGGTCCGAGAGCTGCGCGATGACCCGCTGAGGGCGACGCCGGAAGCCCGGCTCGACCTCCACGCTCACCACCCGCACTCGAGCCGATTGCTTCTCGTCGGCCACGAGATCGCCGAGCGGGCGAAGGTCGCTGAAGTCGTCGTAGCGGAAGGGAAGGTAGAAGAGCGCCTGGCGCGGGGTGAGGATGCCGAGCCGTCCGAGGGCCGCCGACCCGCGTGCCAGCTCAGGAAGGACCGAGCGGATCGGCCGATCGAGGTCCTCGGAGGTCAGGTCTCGACGGCTCGCGGCGGCCGCTGACGTCATCGCACCGAGCCGGGATGCGGGCCAGCTGCGAAGTCGCAAACGTCCTCATACGGCGGCCGCCAGCCGTCGACAGTATCAACGACGAGGGTCGCGATCGGAAGGTCGAGTGGCTCGAAGCGTCCTGCCGTCAGGTCGTCGGCGAGGGCCGCGGTTCGATCGGCATCGAGGTGCGCTGGATGTCGGCTTCCCTGGTCGTACCGCTCTCGATATCGCCGCAGCACAATATCTGGCGCAGCCGTGCATTGGATGAGACGGGGATCACTCCGCGCGACGAGTGGCCGAAGTTCTGGCTCCGACACGCCTCGGCGGAAGTTGCTCTCGATGATGACTCCGGTCGGTGCTTCCAATAGCCGCTGAGCAATGAAGTAGAGCATTGTGTAGGCGACCGCGCCGAGTTGCATCGAGGCAGCCAGGTCCCGTAGGACGCCCGTGGCGTCGGCAAGCGACTCCTTCAGCTCATCCTTCGAGATCAGTGGCATGCGCAGGTCGGAAGCCAGGCGGTGCGCCAGCGTCGTCTTGCCACTCCCAGGAGCGCCCGAGACGATGATCAGCGTCGGCGAGCTCAATTGCATGCCCCGATCGTACCGTGCTAGGATCGGGCCGTTCCGGCGGCGCCGAGATCTGGTGCGCCGATTCCTTGGTGAATGGAGACCTGAATTGGCTCGATCCTGCGAGATCTGCGGCAAGCGCCCGATCACCGGCTGGAATCCGCAGTCGGTCGGCATGAACCGCAAGCGCGCGCTGCGCCGCTGGCTGCCAAACCTGCAGCCGATGGTCGTCCAGCGCAACGGTTCGCCGGTTCGCATCCGGGCCTGCTCGCGCTGCATCCGGACCGCCGAAAAGGTCTGATCAGGCCTCGCTGACGGCCTCCGGGCCGGCCTCCAGGACCAGGGTGAACGGACCGTCGTTCACCAGCTCGAGCTCCATCTCCGCCCCAAACCGGCCCGTCTCCACGTGGCTCCCCGCCGCGCGCAGGCGTTGGACGAAGTGATCCACCATCGGCTCCGCAAGTTCGGGCGGCGCCGCGTTCGTGAACCCGGGGCGACGGCCGCGGCTAAGGTCCGCCAGCAGCGTGAACTGGCTGACAACAAGGTAGGCGCCATCCACGTCGGCGATCGCCAGGTTGGTGCGTCCGGTGGCGTCCTCGAAGTAGCGCAGGACGAGGAGCTTGTCTGCGAGGCGATCCACCACCTCGGCGGTGTCGTCGACGCCGATCCCGACGAGGACGGCAGCACCGCGACCGATCTCACCCAGTAACCTGGTGCCGGTCCGCACCTGGGCGCGGCTGACACGTTGGATGACGAGCCGCACGGCGGCTAGGAGCCCGGCGCCGGCTCTGCGCTGGTGATCGGCGCCGAGTCCTCACCGTCGCGCGGCGGCCCGAGTGCAGCAGCGGTGAAATGCGCGGCGGCATTCCAGATCATCCAGCCCTCCGCCCCGTTGTCAGAGGCAGCGCGCATCTCATCCAGCACCTGCGCCGCAGTGTATGGCGGGAACTGCCCGAAGCCGAAGTCCTGGATCCACGGCCGGATCACCATCCGAAGGCCGGTGCGCTCCGCGTTCATGATCTTGAGGGTCTCATTGATCACGTCATACGGGTGGTCATTCGGCTTCGCGAAGCCGAAGGTGTACGGGCCGTAGTGGCTGGGATAGACCATCGGCGAGAAGTAGTCGACGTACGGCATGATCACCTCCGGGCGCTGCCCAATCCCCTGGTCGTCGGTTGCGATGAAGCTGATCGGAAAGACGTCAGCCGACAGGAAGGTGCGCTCGGTGGCGAGGGCATCGGAGACCAGGCGGAAGAGGCGCCTGATCGCCGGCAGCCGGAACGACTGTGTGTTCGGCAGGTTCGTGTCGGCCACGGCGTAGTCGCCGTCGCTGAAGAATCGGACATAGTCCAGCTGCACCTCGTCGAAGCCCTTGTCGGCGAGGTCGCCGGCCAGGGCCGCGATGTACTCCGCCACACCGGGGTTGTAGGGATCGAGCCAGACCCCGCCCCCGTAGTCCCGCCACGGCTGTCCGGTGGCGGCGTTCTGCACCGCCAGCTCGGGGCGCTCCTTTCCGAGCGTGTTGTCCTTCATCACGACCATGCGCGCGATGGTGTAGATGCCACGCGCCTTCAGCTGCGGCAGGACCTGGTCGAGGGAGAGCAGCGGGTGCTCCATCACGGCGCCGACCGCCACCGCCGCGGGCAGGTCGGTCGCCCAGTACAGGTTGCCGTTCGTCTCCTTGACGTCGATCACCATGGCGTTGGCCTCGGTGCGGTCGAGCAGGTCGAGCTGCGCGTCCAGGCGCCCGGCGCCCTCGAAGATCGCGGCCGGCGTATAGAGCGCGCGTGCGGCGAAGGGGGTCAGCGCGACATTCTTGGCCATCTCGGCATCGACCGGGATCACGCCAAGCTGGTAGCCGGGCATCTTGTAGATGAGGGTCCCCTGCTCCGGCACGCCGGGGAGGGCATAGCGCCCCTGGAGATCGGTCTCGACCGACGTGGCCGTGCCCTCCACGAAGATGCGGACCGCGGCGATCGGCTGGCCGTCGCCGTTGCTCACCATGCCGCTGACCACGTTGGGACGCAGGGCGATGATCATCCCCTTCTCCTGCGGCACGGGGCCTGAGCCGAGATCGAACCCGTCCGCCGATGCCTGGACGGTGTCGCCGCGCGATGCGGTGACCGTGGCGGTGCCATCGGCCCCGGTCGTCGCCGTCGACGTGCCGACCGTGAGGTGCGCATTCGCCAGCGGAGCCTGGTTCGTGCGATCGACCACCGTGACGGCCACATCGTGCGGCGGCTCGGGCGTCGGGCTGCCGGTGGGCGGCGGGGGGCTGGCGCATGCGCCGAGCAGCAGCGCGACAGCCAGGCCGACGGCGAGGAGGCGCGGCATCCCCTCGCGCCCGGCTCGATCCCTCATGCCAGCACCTTGGCGGCGTTTCGCAGCGCGGCAACGACCGGCGCCAGGTCGCCGGCGTTGCGGTAGAGCGCGGATCCGGCGACCAGCACATCGCCTCCGGCGGCGTGCGCCGGGCCGATGGTTTCGAGATTCACGCCGCCGTCAATCCCGATCGGCAGCGATAGACCACGACGATCGATCTCGTCGCGGAGCATCGATATCTTGGGCAGGACGTCGTGGATGAAGGCCTGCCTGCCGCGACCCGGATGGACCGTCATCACCAGCAGCAGGTCGATGGAGTCGAGATACGGCAGCACTGCTGCGGCGGGAGTCTCCGGGTTGATCGCCAGGCCGGCCCTGCGGCCGTAGCCGTGGATCGCCTCGATCACGGCCAAGGGGTCGTCATCGGACTCGACGTGCGCGACGATCAGGTCGGAGCCTGCCTCCGCGAAGGCGTGGGCATGCTCAAGTGGCCGGCTGATCATGAGGTGAGCGTGATACGGCACCGATGCCACGGTCCGGATCGACTCGACCACGACCGGCCCGATCGTCAGGTTGTCGACGAAATGCCCATCCATCACATCGAGATGGATCGAGTCGACCCCGGCTTCGACGGCCCGCCGCACCTCGTCGCCCAGCCGTGCGAAGTCGGCGGTCAGCAGGCTGGCGCTGATCTGCGGGGCGTGATCGGTCATGCCGATGCCACCTGGATCGCCCCCGCAATCGGCCTGCCCGCCAGCTGTGCGTGGAGCTGTCCGCAGGCCGCCTCGATCTCGCGGCCGCGCGTGTCGCGCACGGTCACGGGCACTCCTGCCCGCTCGAGGGTTGCCGCGAAGGCACGCACTCCGGCGGCCGGCGTGCCGCTCCAGCGGGAGCCGGGGGTCGGATTCAGGGGGATCAGGTTGACGTGGCAGAGCCAGCCTCCGGCGAGCGCGGCGAGTCCGGCCGCCTGCGCGAGATCGTCATTCATGCCGTCGATCAGGACGTACTCCAGGCTCACGCGCCTGCGGGTTCGGGCGGCGAAGCGCCGACCCGCCGCCAGGACCTCGGCCACCGGCCACTTTCGATTGATCGGCACCAGCTCGTCGCGCAGCGGGTCGGTGGCGGCGTGCAGGCTGATGGCGAGGTTGACCTGCGGCAGCTCATCGATCATGCGGTCGATCCCCGGCACGACCCCCGACGTGCTGACGGTGATATGCCGTGCTCCGATCCCCAGCCTTGCCGGGTCGTTGAGCAGCCGGACAGCCGCAAAGACCCGATCGGTGTTGTTCAGCGGCTCGCCCATTCCCATGAAGACGATGTTGTAATGCCCGCGGCCTGACCCCGGTCGCCAATCCGCGCCAAGGGCGTGCCACGGATCGCGATGCCAGTGCAGCACCTGGTCGACGATCTCCCCCGCCGTCAGCTGGCGCCCGAAGCCTGCCTGCCCGGTGGCGCAGAAGGGGCAGCCGACCGCGCAGCCCGCCTGTGAGCTGATACAGATCGTGGTCCGCACGGCGCTCCTTCCGCGAGCCGGATAGCGCATCAGCACCGATTCGATGCGCTGTCCATCAGCAAGCTCGTGGACCGCCTTGGCGGTCAGCCCTCCATCGGCAACGAGCACGTGGCTGCCGGCGATTGTCGAGAAGCGGAATTCCTCCTCGACCGCGGAGCGCAGGGCGGCAGGCAGATCGGTCAGATCGGCCAGGCCGGTGGCAGTTGGTCGGTGCGCTCCGGCAAGCACCTGGCCAACCCTGTACGCGGGCTCGCCGCGGGCAGCGAGCCACGCGGCGAGCAGGTTGGGGTCGACCTCGCTGATTGCCGGCGGGGTCCCAGCCATGGGTCGATCAGTCACGACGCCCCATGATCAGCATGAGGTAGTACAGGAACGTCAGGAGCGCAGCCAGCGCCGCCGCGACATAGGTCCAGGCGGCCGCCTTGAGCACATCGCGGGCGCCGACCTGGCGCTCGCCGGAGATCCCGAGGCTACTGACGAAGGCGAGTGCCTTGCCCGATGCGCCGATCTCGACCGGCAGCGTCAGGAAGGTGAAGATCACCGCCGCCCCGAAGGCGATCAGCCCGATGAAGGCCAGCCCCAGCAGGTTGAACCAGAGTCCGCCGATGATCAGCCACGGGGCCAGCCCCGAGCCGAGCTGCACGGCCGGGACGATCGTCTGACGGGCCACCATCCACGGATCGCGCTCGCGATCCTGCAGCGCGTGGCCCACCTCGTGGGCGATCACGGCCGCGGCGGCGACCGAGAGGGTGGCTCCACCACCGGCGTCGTGCGGGAAGCCGACCGCCTGCACGGACGGGTCGTAGCTACCGAGACGCTGTGTGCCGGCGACCGCGGAGCTGACGCGCAGGACCTTGCCGCGCGGGTCATAGTGGTCGGTCAGCTGGCCAGCGACCGGCTCGATCTTGACATCGGTGAGGCCCTGCCGATCCAGCAGACGGCGGGCAAAATCAAAGGCTGAGAGATCGATTCCGGAGTCGACCTTCGACCAGCGGGCGTAGGTCGATCGAACACGCCAGGCCGCCCATCCGGTGATCGCGATGCTCGGCAGCATCACCAGCAGGATGTACGGCAGAAGACTGCCCATGGTTGTGGTTGCTACCTCCTTGGAAGCGCGGCGAGTATAGCCGAGGCTCCCTGTCCGCCCGATGAAGGGCAGGTGAAGAAGGCGCTATGCCGGGGGCGCTCCACCTCCCAGGAGGAGGTGCTCGCGAGGCAGGCCGCGGCGCCACGCATCGGCCGCCATGACCGGCCTCCCCTCGGGTTGCACCCGGTCAAGCGCGAGGGCTCCGTGGCCACAGGCCACCACCGGTTGATCCCCCGGCAGGAGCGCGCCGATGAGAGCGCCGTCGACCCCGGCTAGGGGGTGCGCGGCGCGGATATGGAGCCGCTTGCCGTCGAGCGTCGTCCACGCCCCCGGCCACGGCTGCAGCGCACGAACACGCCGGTCGACGACGACCGCGGGCGCGCTCCAGTCGATCCAGCCATCGACGCGCCGGAAGGGCCGGATCATCGTCGCTGTGGCCTCGTCCTGGGGTTGCGTGATGGTCGTGCCGGCTGCCCACCGCTCGAGCTCGGACGGGACCTCTTCGGCGGCAAGCGCGGCGAGCCGCGCCTCCAGCTCGGGAGTTGTTTCCCGGCCGCCGAGCGCCACCGGCCACTGTGCGACGATCGGTCCGGCATCCAGCTGGGGTGTCATCACCATCAGGGTGACGCCCCCGACCAGGTCGCCGGCCAGGATCGCAGATGCCACCGGCGCTGCGCCCCGGTGACGCGGCAGCAGAGAGGCATGCACGTTCAGCGGCGGACGGGCGGCGAGCGCCAGCAGGTCGTCGGGAAGCAACTGCCCATAGGCGACGAGCAGCAGGCCGTCAGGCTGGAAGCCGGCCAGCATGGACCGGCCCTCCTCGGACCGGAGCCGTCGTGGTGTCTCGACGCGAAGGCCGTTGTCGCGCGCCCAGGCGGCGACCGGCGACGGGCGCATCTGCATGCCGCGCCCGGCCGGACGATCGGGTTGGCTGATGACCAGCAGGTCCGCGGCCGCCGAGGGCAGTCGGGCGAGCAGCGGTACCCCGAAGGGGCCGGTACCCAGGAAAGCCAGGCGTCCGAGCGATGGCACTAGATGCCCGCGGTCGTCGTCTCCTCCACCTCGCTCGAGTGGTCGCCGACGCGGACCAGCTCTTCGAGCGAATCGAGGTAGTCGATGTACAGGACGCCGTTCAGGTGATCGATCTCGTGCTGCAGGGCGCGGGCGAAGAGCTCCTCGCCCTTGACCCGGAGCTCCTTGCCATGACGGTCGCGCGCCTTGACGGTCACCTTGGCACGCCGCCCGACCTCTGCCACGAAGCCCGGGATCGACAGGCACCCCTCCCAGTCGATCACCTCGCCACTGGCGCGCACGATCTGCGGGTTGATCAGCTCGGTCACCCTGTCCTCGAGCTCGATCACGGCAACCTGCAGCGGGACCCCGATCTGGTTGGCCGCCAGCCCGATCCCCGGCGCATCGCGCATCGTCTCCACCATCTCCGCGAGGAGACGGTGCAGCGAAGCGTCGAAGTGCGTCACCTTTCTTGCACGCGCGCGCAGGATCGGCTCGTCGGCGGTGAGGATCGGTCGGTTGGCCACGGCCGCATTGTACCGATCTGCAGACCGATCCCTAGAGCAGCGACTCCGGATCGACGTCGATCGCAACCCCGGCCGGCACGAGCTCCAGGGCCGCGGCGCGACGCGCCTCATCCGCCGCGCGCAGGACGACCTGGAAGCGCCAGCGACCCGCTCGCCGGGGCACGTACGATGGCAATGGTCCGTGCACCTCGACCCCCGGCATTGCGACCGCCTCGGCCGCCTGCCGGCCGCGCGCCTCCGCCCGGGAGCGGTCCGGATCGGCAACGAGCAGGCGGGCCAGGACAGTGGCCGGCGGGTAGCCGAGGAGACGGCGGCGCGGCAGCTCCTGGTCGGCGAAGCCGTCGACATCGAGGCGCGCAGCCGCGCGAATCGCATAGTGATCCGCGGCGTAGGTCTGGATCAGAACGCGACCCGGCATCGGTCCCCGACCGGCGCGTCCTGCGACCTGGGCGAGCAGCTGGAAGGTGCGCTCGGGCGCCAGGTAGTCCGGCAGGTTGAGGGTCACGTCGGCGGCGATCACGGCGGCGAGCGTCACGCTCGGCAGGTCGAGCCCCTTGGCGGCCAGCTGGGTGCCGACCAGGACGTCGACCCGTCCGTCGCGGAAGTCGTCGTAGATCGATTCGAAGCCGCGGCGCACCGCCAGCGCATCCGAATCGAGCCGTGAGACGCGCAGATGCGGAAAACGAGCCCGCAGCTCCGCCTCGACGCGCTGTGTGCCGGCGCCGAAGTAGCGGATCCGGTTGCTCCGACAGTTCGGGCAGGTCTCCGGGGGGCGGGCCGTACGTCCGCAGTGGTGGCAGCGCAGCTGTGCGCCCGCGAGGTGGAACACGAACGGCAGGTCGCAGTCCGGGCAGCGCAGGCTCTCGCCGCAGTCACGGCAGAGGACGAAGGTCGCCGCGCCGCGACGGTTCATGATCAGGATCGCCTGCTCCGTCCCCACTCGCAGGCCGGCCAGGGCGCTCGCCAGGGCGCGCGACAAGACCGATCGGTTGCCCTCGGCCAGCTCGGCCCGCAGGTCGACGATCTGCACCTCCGGCGCCTGGCCGACGCGGCGCTCGCTGAGTCGCGCACGCTCCGCCATCCCGCCGCGCACCCGGGCGAGAGTGACCACCTCCGGCGTCGCCGTCCCCAGCACCAGGCGAGCCCCTGTCAGCGCCGCCCGTCGGCGCGCCACCCAGCGCGCGTCGTAGCGAGGCGTACGGTCGGACTTGTAGGCACCGTCATGCGCCTCGTCGACGACGATCAGCCGCAGGTCGGCGATCGGCGCGAAGACCGCCATGCGCGTTCCGAGCACGACGCGCGCTCCGCCCTCCAGGATCCGCCACCAGGTGTCGTGGCGCTCCCCCGCCGAGAGCCCCGAGTGCAGCACCGCCAGATCGTCGCCGACCAGCGCCGCCACTCGGTCGGCGAGCTGGGTCACCAGCGAGACCTCCGGGACCAGGACAAGGGCGCGACCTCCATCGGCGAGGACCCCTGCGATGGCGGCGAGGTAGACATCGGTCTTGCCGGCTGCGGCAACCCCCTCGAGCAACAGCTCGCCGCCCGATCCCATGGCTTCGATGCGGTCGAGCGCCTCGAGCTGCTCAGCCGCCAAGCGGTGCTCGCGCGGCAGCGCGATGGCGCGATGCGCGAGCGGATCGCGTTCCACCGTCTGCCACTCCAGCGCGGCAGCGCCACGTGCCACCAGGCGGTGGGCCGCCGCCAGCACCGATCCCGGCGCCACGCCGATCTCCGCGGCCAGGTCGGCGACGCTCACCTCTCGCCCGCGCAGCGCCTCAAGGATCGCGCGTTGGAGAGGGGCGCCACGCGTTGGCGGGTCCTCGAGGGGTAGCGCACGCAGCACGCGAACGCGCCGTGCCTGCACTTCCGGGGGTCGCAGCGACCACCGCGCTACCAGCTGGCCGGCGCGGCGGAGGCCGTCGGCCGCCTTGCTCCATTGCGTCCCGAGTGCCCGCTTGAGGGCCGAATCCGCGATCTCCTCGCCGCCGGCAAGGGCGAGGCGCAAGGGCTCGGGCAGCACGCTCGGGTCGGGTGCCGTCCAGCGGCGTGCCAGGCGCGATTCCAGGCCGGGCGGCAGCATCGCCGCGATCGACGTGCCGAGCGGGGCCCGGTAGTACGCGGCGATCTCCTCCGCCAGGACAAGGAGGTCGGGGGTAAGCATCGGGGCCGAGACGACCGCCTCGACCGATCGCAGCTCGATCCCTAGCTCGGCCTCGGGCGTCCCCGGCAGGAGGTAGCCGAGCGCCAGGCGACGCCCGTACGGCACCAGCAGCAGCGAGCCGGGGGCGGGGCGCCCGAGCTCAGGCGGCAGACGGTAGCTGAAGGCGCGTTCGGGCCGATCGGCGAGCGCCTCGACCGCGACGCGGACCGTCTCCTCGGCGGCCAGGCCGGCCACCGTCGTCAGACCTGGACGCGCCGCGGTGGGTCGCGCCGTGCCTCAGTCTGGATCAGCTCCCAGATCTGTTCCACGGCCGCGTCGGGGTGGCCCGTCTGGTTGACAATCGCATAGTCGTAGTCGCCCGCCGCGGCCATCTCGGCCTCGGCGTTCCGTCGACGAAGGGCACGCTGCTCCCCGTCCTCCGACCCCCGCTGCTCGAGGCGCTGGTCAAGGTCCTCGATCGAAGGCGGCATGATGAAAACGAGCAGCGCGTCGGGAACGAGCTTGCGAACAGATCGAGCCCCCTGCGGATCGATCGTCAGGATCGCGTCGCGTCCCGCCGCCAGGATGCCGCGGACCTGGTCGATCGGGGTCCCGTACCAGTGGTCGTGCACCACCGCCTGCTCCAGCAGGCCGCCCCGCTCACGCAGCTCCTGGAACTCCGCGAGCGGCATGAAGTGGTAGTGGACCTTGTCGAGCTCTCCATCGCGCCGATCGCGGGTAGTGGCGGTCACGATCGGCACAACCTGCGGGTGGCGGCGGGCCAGCTCCGCCACGACAGTGCTCTTGCCGACCCCCGACGGACCGGAGACGACCACCAGCAGTGGATTGGGGAATGCGAGCCGCTTGGCCGTCTTGGGCGCGGCTGGATCGTCGCTCAATCCGACTCACCCACCACGGCAGCCCCGATCCCGACCGGCAGGCGATCGCTGGCGATGCCACTCGCCGCGAGCGATGCCGCGAGGTCGGCCGGCAGCTCGCTCCAGGCGGTCAGGCGTCGATCGTCGAGCGGGCGATCGAGCGTGATGCGAGCGGCGTGCAGAAACTGGCGCTCGAGCCCGCCGGGGCCGATGCCACCGCCGTAGCGCAGGTCGCCGGCGATCGGCAGCCCCAGATAGGCGAGATGAGCCCGCAGCTGATGCGTGCGACCGGTGAGGGGATGGAGCGCCACCAGCGCGTAGCCGTCGCCACTGCCGAGCGACTGGTACTCGGTCACCGCCGCGCGGCCACCGGCCACCACCGCCATGCGCTGGCGATCGCGCGGGTCGCGCCCGACCGGCGCCTCGATGCGGCCGCGGGGCGCGGGCATCTCGCCGCGCACCAGCGCCAGGTACTCCTTCGCGACGCTGCGCGCACCGAACTGGCGCATCAGGCTCGCCTGGGCGGCATCGGTCTTGGCCACCACGATGAGGCCGGAGGTCTGCTTGTCGAGCCGATGGACGATCCCGGGTCGACCGACCCCGGCGATTGAGCCGAGCGGCTCGCCCTGCGCATCCGCCCGGCCGATCAGGGCATGGACCAGCGTGCCGGTGGCATGCCCGTGGCTCGGATGGACCACCAGGCCGGCCGGCTTGTCGACGATCAGCATCGCGGCATCCTCATAGGCGATGCGCAGCGGGATCGACTCGCCGTGGAGCGTCGGATCGGGGGGTGCCGAGAGCTCGACCCGGATCGTTTCCCCGCCTCGCAGCCGATCCGATGCCCGGCCGCGGTGCCCATCTACCAGCGCTCGTCCGTCGGAGATGAGCCGTTGGGCGTGTGCGCGGCTGATGCCGGCGACCGCGCTCACCGCCAGGTCGAGACGCCCGCCGGCGGCGGGGCCGCTTACGACTCGATCGCCGACCATGGCAGCATCGGTCACGCCGGGGCCTCCTCGGCATCGCGGCTGGTGAGCCACAGGTAGATCACGAACGTGGTGAGCCCGACCACGATGGACGAGTCGGCGACATTGAAGGTCGGCCAGCGCAAGTCGCCGAAGCCGACCGAGAGCCAGTCCGTGACATAGCCCTGCCGCAGGCGGTCGATGAAGTTGCCGAGCGTTCCGCCCAGAACCACCCCGAGCACCACGTGCACCCACCCGGCGCGGCCGCGCAGGTTGCGGTGGAAATAGGCAACCATCACCAGCGAGACGATCGAAACGGCAATGAAGAGGAGCGAGCCGCCCTGGAAGAGGCTGAACGCTGCGCCTCGATTCTGGGCGTGCACCACCTGGACCAGGTCGCCCAGCACACTCGCTCGCTCGCCGAGAGCGAGATTGGCCATGACGAACGCTTTGCTGACCTGGTCGGCGACCAGGATGGCGACCGCGACGAGCACCAGAATGGCGGTCTTCACGACGCCGCCGCTCTCCTGCCCCACGGTGCTCATGGGACCGATGGTACGCGATGCGAACCTTCAGGCGCGGCGCACGCCAAGCCGCAGCTTGCCCTCCGGCAGCGCGACATCCTCGGTGCTGGCGCCAGGCCCAGGGTCGGTCTGCTGGCCGATCGTCAGCTCGACTGCCAAGATCTCCGCCGCCAGCCAGTCACGATACGGGACGAGCAGCGCGGTGAGCTCGGGGCTGCCGTCGATGGACGCCACAACCCGGTCACTGACCTCGCAGCCGCCCGCCTTGCGGAGACCCTGCAGCCGGTGGGCAACCTCGCGGGCGAGTCCCTCCGCCTGGAGCTCCGGAGTGAGCTGGGTGTCCAGCGCCACGAGCAGGTCGTCCGCCTCG
This sequence comes from Candidatus Limnocylindria bacterium, assembly GCA_038322875.1. Classification (GTDB taxonomy): domain Bacteria; phylum Chloroflexota; class Limnocylindria; order QHBO01; family QHBO01; genus CF-167. The sequence goes on from JBBQGI010000002.1 coordinate 53,603, forward strand.
GCGACCTCGTGGCCGGGTCGCGCCCGGGCGGTCAGCTGGAACTCGTCAGGCGCCAGCGTCACGCCGCCGACCTCCGCTCCCCCATCTGGCAGGAGGCGCCAGTCGCCGCCGCGAGCGCCGGCCATGATCGCGCCGACGGCGCCACCGTGCCGTGGGCCGATCACCGGCAGGAGCGGATAGAGCGTGCGCTCGACCATCTCAGAGGCGTCATCCAGGAGCTCGAGCGACTTTGCGTTCAGCTCCTCGAGGATCTCCGCTCGCACCTCCGCCTCGGTCGCCGGGTCATGGCTCAGGCGCGCACCCGCAGCGGCGGGCAGCTTGACCCGCACCGCGGCCAGCGGCTGACGGGTCTTGAGCCCTGAGGCGGCCCGGGCCGTCCGGCCCAGTGACACGACCTGGCGGGCGAGGGTCACCGCTGCGTCCACGTCGGGGAGAGCGCGACCGGGGATCCGCTCCGGAAAGTCGGTGAGGTGCACGCTGTCGGTCGCCCCCGCATCAACACTCACTACCAGGTTTCCCCAGATCGCATCGGCCAGATGCGGCGCAAAGGGCGCGAGGAGACGCGTGACGGTGACCAGCACCTCGTGGAGGGTGGCGTAGGCGGCGCGCTTGTCATCGTCGAGCTCGCCCTTCCAGAAGCGACGCCGGTTGCGCCGCACGTACCAGTTCGAAAGGTCCTCTACGAATCCTTCGATTGCCCGGGTCGCCCTGGCGGCGTCGTATGCATCGAGGCCGGCCCTCACATCGCCGATCACGGCATCAAGCCGCGACAGAATCCACCGGTCGAGCAGGGTCCGCGCCGCCGTGGCGGCGGCATCGGTCTGGGAAGGCTCCCAGCCGTCGAGCCGTGCGTAGGTGACCAGGAAGCCATACGTGTTCCAGAGAGGCAGGAAGAAGCGTCGTACGACCTCGTGCCCCGGCCCGTACCCGAAGTTCAGGTTCACCGCAGGGTTGGCGGACGAGTACATCCAGCGCATGACATCGGCGCCGATCTGCTCGGCCGCCTCGTCGAAGGGGATGGCGTTGCCCTTGCTCTTGTGCATCTCCTCGCCGTGCTCGTCGTGCACGGTGGCGTAGCCGAAGATGGTCCGAGTCATCGGGCCATCCGCCAGGACGGTCGACATGGTGAGCAGGGCGTAGAACCAGTTGCGGAACTGCCCGGGAAAGCCTTCGGTGAGGAAGTCGGCCGGGAACCACTCCGCCCAGTACGCGCGGTCCGTGTTCCAGCGGAGCGTGCTGAAGCTGACGATCCCCGCGTCGAGCCATGGGTTGCCGACCTCGGGGACCCGCCGAGCGCGCCCACCACATGAGACGCAGGCGATCTCGACCCGGTCGATGAACGGCTTGTGCGGAGAGTGCCCGTCGAATTCATCCCAGCCGGCGACCGCCCGCTCGCGAAGCTCGTCCCGCGAGCCGATCACCTCCCACGCGGCGCAATCGACGCACTCCCAGATCGGCAGGGCCAGGCCGTAGTAGCGCTTCTTGCTGATCATCCAGTCGCTCATGTTTCGCAGCCAGTCGAGCTCGCGCTCCTCCAGGCCGATCCCCGGCGGCAGCCAGGTGATCTGGCGCGTCACCGCGCTGATCGGCTCGCGCAGCGGATCCATCGCGATGAACCACTCGTCGACGAGGCGGAAGATGAGCTGGGTGCCGCATCGCCAGCAGACCGGGTAGTGATGCAGGTAGCGGTCGCGGCTGACCAGCAGGCCTTTGCCCTCCAGATCGGCCGCGACGTCGCTGGCGAGATCGGCCGTCGGATCCTCGGTGGCCCCGGCAAAGCGGCCGGTCTGCCAGCCGTACCCATCGCGGAAGATCCCGAACTCGTCGATCGGGTCGAGGACCGCGAGCCCGTCGCGCTTGGCCAGGGCGAAGTCCTCCTGGCCGCAGCCGGGAGCGATATGCACGATCCCCGTCCCCTCTTGGTCGGAGACATCGGTCCAGGAGATGACCCGGTGCTCGACGCCTGCCTGGATCGGCAGGTCGTCGAAGGGACCGGCATAGGTCAGCCCGAGCAACTCGGTGCCGGGCGCTTCACGAACGACGGTCGAGCCGGGCAATGCGCGCGCGAGCGAGCCATGCGAGATCCACGACCGTCGACCGTCGGCGGTCTCTGCCAGCACGTAGGTCAGGTCAGGATGAACCGCAGCGGCCACGTTGCTCGACAGCGTCCAGGGAGTCGTCGTCCAGATCAGCAGATCCTCTCCTTCGTGGCCGGGGCTCGTGATCGGGAGGCGGACGGTGAGCGACAGGTGCCGGATCTCCTTGTACCCCTCGGTCGCGATCTCCATGTTCGACAGCCCGGTACCGCAGCGGGGGCACCACGGCATCACGTCGTGGCCCTTGTAGATCAGACCGCGCGAGTGGCACTCCTTCAGGAATGCCCAGATCGTGTAGTTGTTCTCGTCGCTGTTGGTGAAGTAGCTGTGCTCCCAGTCCATCCACATGCCGAGCCGCTTGCTCTGCTCGGTCTGCAACGCGGCGAAGGTGTTGACGCGTGCCTTGCACAACTCGACGAAGCGGTCGATCCCGAACTCTTCGATCTGCCGCTTGTTGTTGAAGCCCAGCTCCTTCTCGACCTCGACCTCGATCCAGAGTCCCTGGCAGTCGAACCCGTTCTGGTAGCGCTGACGTTCGCCGAGCATCGTGTGATAGCGCTGATACAGGTCCTTGTAGGTTCGCCCCCAGGCGTGGTGCACGCCCATCGGGTTGTTCGCCGTGATGGGGCCATCGAGGAAGCTGAAGCGGCGGTCGGAGCCCTCGTTGCGCACCAGGTAGCGCTCCATCGTGCGGCGCTCGCGCCATTCCTCGATCTGCTCGCGTTCGAGCGCCGGAACATCCAGCTTGCTCGATACCGGCTTGAACACGGACCACTCCATTCAACAGGAAACCCGTCCCTGAACCGGGACGGGAAGATGACTCCCCGCGGTACCACCCGCGCTTGACCGATGTCGCCTATCCGACCTCGATCCACTCGTCACGCCGTGCTATCGGGTGGCTTCCCCGGGAGGCGTTACGCACGGCTTCTGCCGCTTGGCGCCTCCGGCTCGGGAGGGATCGCTCGTCGTCCACTGGCCGCCCGCTCACATCATCCGGGCTCGCTGCTGGCTTGATAGGACGTGAGCGCTGGCTCCGTCAACGCTGTTCTTCGGTTGCGCGGATCGTCGCAGCGCGACGCCCGGCTTGTCAATCGGTCAGGCCAGAATGGTCCGCGTCAGCATCGCCAGGCCGGCGATGGCACTGGCAATCACCAGGCCGCTGAGTCGTGGATAGAAGGTGCGCGCCATGAGCGCACCGATCGCCCCCAGCGGACCCACCAGGGCAAGCCCCACGAGCAACAGCCGCGTTTCGGCGCTGGGGAGGACCGGTCGGCCGGTGATGGCGACAGCGAGCCATGCGATCGCGGCACCGATCAGCGGCAGGGCAACCGGCAGGGCGGCCGCGACGCTCGCCGGTCCTGGCACGGCAAGCCAGCCAGGGCGCCGCCACTGGGCGCGCCCGCGCTGACGCGCGATCCGGGTAGATGGCCGTTCGGCGGGGAGAGCGACTGCTGTTTGTTCCTCCATCCCGACGACCACCGGCTGTGGCTCGGCCACGACGCCGCCGGCGGCCGCTACCGTGCCTGCGGCGGCGGCCTGAACCGCGGTCCGTTCGGCGGCCAGGCGCTGTTCGATAAGGGTCCGCTCAATGCCGGTCAGGACGCGCGGAGCGATCGCTGGAGGGGGCGCAGGGGGTGGCGTCGGTTCGACGGGTGGCGTCGGCCCAGGCAGCGCGAGGGCGGTGCCGCCCATGCTTCGTCGAGTCGCGATCTGGTCGAGCCGCTCCTGGAGGCGGACCGCGCTGGTCAAGGCGGCCAGCAGGTCATGTTCTACCCGGGCGGCGATCGCCAGCCGACCGCGATCGGTGGGGACGAGGATCAAGCCTGGCGATCCCGAGAGGCGGATCAGCTCGATCGGCTCGTCGCCGCGCAGGACGGCGGGGCCCACCGACCAGCCGAGAGCGCCGAAGCGCGGATGGAGCGCAGCTGCATGCGCTCCCCGCACCACCACCCGGGTCACCGGCCCGCGAATCAGCCGGTAGCGGCGCTCACCGCCGAGCCAGCGCAGCTTCAGCGCGCCCGGCTCGACCTGCAGCCGATACGACGAGACGAGGGCGGCCAAGTATGCGCCGGCCGATGCCGCCAGTCCCCCGATCGCCAGCAGGGAGATGCCCGCCGGGCCGCCGATCAACAGTCCGCCGGCGACCGAGCCGGCCGAGATGAGCAGGAATACGGCGGGCGCCGCGAAGAGTCGGACCCGATCGCGGGCAAGCCGGATGAGGGTGATTGGGGTCGTCAGCTCGGTCATTGGTCAGACCTTCTCGGTGACGCGGTACTCCAGGTAGCGCCCGGTGAGCAGGCGGGTCTGCGCGTCGAGTGCGGGGAGATTGCTGAAGAAGATACCCACGAAGGGAAGCCCGGTCCAGCCAACGTAGACCAGCATCCGGCGGAACCGTCCCCAGTCGGCCGGCATCGGGGGCACGATCCGATGTTCCACCCAGATCAGGACAACCAGGGCGATGAGGGCGATCGAGAGCATGCTCGATGCGAAGACCGGCAGGTTCTGCCCGAGCGTCGTCCGCGCGAAAGCCGGGTTGATGATGAGCGGCACCGTCGCGCCGAAGATCACCACGAACGGTGCAATCGCCCAGTTGATGTGCTCACCGAACAGGTACAGGATCCGCCAGACGCGCGACACGACCGAGATCTCGCGGTGCGCCAGCGCGTTCTGGATGACATATGGGAGATCGGTGACCCCCCAGGCCCAGCGTCGTGCCTGCAGGTACTGGCTGGCGAGCGAGCGCCAGTAGGTCTTGGCACGTACAGCGTCGCCGTAGATCGGAATGAAGAGCGGGACGGCCCGGAACCGATCGCCATAGGTGAAGTAGCTCTTCCAGTAGAAGCGGCTGTCCTCGGGGATCGCGTCGGTTGCCCAGTAGCCGACCTCGTGGACGAGATGGAGCGTGGTCGAGTAGCTGCTGAAGCTCTTCAGCGTCTCGGGCAGCACGCTGCGCCACATCTGCAGCTGCGTCAGCACGGCCGCGAAGAGCCGCAGCAGCAGCGGCGCCTGCCAGACGTTGTTGTGGAAATACGGCACCGGCTGATAGAGCTGGGTCTCGCGATTCGGGTCGGTGACGTGCACCCAGGTCAGGTAGTTGAAGTACTCCGGGTGAACTCGGTAGTCGGCATCCAGGTCGGTGACCAGCACCCGCGTCGGGTCCATCCCCCGCTCTCGCACCAGCAGCCGGTAGAGCCAGCGTCCCCCGAACGCCATGGCGCTGCTCTTGCCCACCACGATCCCCGGCTCGAGCGGATCGAGGATGTGGACGAAGTCGGCGAAGGCGGGACCGAACTCGTCGCGCAGAGTTGCCACGTTGGCGATTCCACTCTCATCGGTCTCTCGGGTGATGATCGCGCAGATCTTGCGATCAGCCGGCCACGCGGCCTCGGCCAATGCCCGGACCGTGTGCCGCAGCGTTTCCAGGGGCTCGGTGTAGGTCGGGATCAAGGCGAGGTGGGTGTACCCCTCCCAGGACGGCAGGGTGGGATCTTCGAGCGATTCGAGCTGTTGGCGCCAGTCGGTGGCCAGAACCTGCCGGATCCGCCGGTAGGCGACGATCACCGCCCCGGAGAACCAGAGGGCGCGACAGAGCCAGTAGAAATCGAAGCTCAGCACGAAATAGGCGACCAGCCAGGGATAGCTGAAGCTGAGCCAGATCGGCCCGATGATCACGGCCCAACTGACCGTTCCCGGCACCATCTCGAGCAGGCGCTGCAGCCACAGATAGCGGTCCTGCGTCGGCTGCTCTGACATCTTCCCCTCGTCCGGCTCCCCGCCGCTCTTCACGGCCCATGGAGCGGTCGCTAGTAGACCGGGGTCAGCCAGTCGCGGTAGGCGTCGGAGTTGCCGCGCACCGCGTCGAAGTAGAGGTTGTGGAGCCTGAGCGTGATGGTGCCCACCTTGCCGTCGCCGATGGCCCGGTGGTCGATCTCCACCACCGGGGCAAGCTGGGCTCCCGTCCCGGACAGGAACACCTCGTCGGCCGTGTAGAGCTCCGTGCGGTCGATGCTGCGTTCCTTGACAGGAATCCCGAGATCGCCGGCCATGGTCATGATGTGGGCGCGCGTGATCCCTTCGAGGATGTTGTCGCTGGCGGGCGGCGTCATCAGGATCCCGTCGCGCAGGATGAACAGGTTCTCCGCGCTCCCCTCGCTGACATGGCCCTCCTGGGTCAGCATCAGTGCTTCGTCGTACCCGTTCTGCTGTGCCTCGCTCTTGGCGAAGGCGCCGTTCACGTACGAGCCGGTGATTTTGGCCCGCGCCGGGATGGCATTGTCATCGATGCGGCGCCAGGTGCTGACCTGGGCGCGGATCCCCTTCTCGGTATCGATGTACTTGCCGAACGGGACCGCAAAGATGGTGAGATCGGTATCGAGGTTGTGCAGGCGCACGCCGATCGATTCGCTCGACTTGTAGACAATCGGTCGAATGTACGCGTCCTCGCGGAACCCATCTCGCCGGAGGAGCTCGACGGTGATTCCGACGAGCTCCTCGGGGGTTGGGACCAGCTCGAGCTGAAGGAGCCGAGCCGATCGGTGAATCCGCTTGAAGTGCGCCAGCAGGTCGAGCCCGTACAGCTGCTTCTGCTCGGCATTCCAGTAGCAGCGCACCCCCTCGAAGACCGCGGTGCCGTAGTTGAAGGCATGCGTCATGACGCTGATCTTCGCCTCGGCCAGGGGGACGAAGTCCCCGTGGAAGTAGGCCCACAACCCGGCCGTGTGATCCGCCTCTGCGGTGGCCGTGGCGGTTCCCTGCTTCAGCAACGCAACCTCCTCAGAGCCGGGACGCGCCTCGGAGCGCGTCGACCTGTCGGCGAGGCCAGTATACCGGCCTTCCACGCGTTCACCTGTCTGCGCCCCTTCTCTATCAGGGAGCTCCGACGGCTCCGACCGGCAGCAAGAGGGCGGCCAACACGTAGACGACGTAGATCGGTCCGCCCAGGAGCAGGGACCAGGCGCTCAACCGCCCACGTCGCAGCATCACCCCGAAGATGAGGATGGTCGAGACGAAGGCCGCTCCGGCAGACGCGAAGGCGAGTGCGCTGCTTGCCTTGAAGGCCCACTCGGTGAAGAGGATGCCGAGCACCGTCGGGAGGCAGCTCTGGAAGACCATCGCGCCGCTGATGTTGCCCATCGCAAGGGTGTCCTTCCCCGACCGCACCCAGATCACGCTGTTGAACTTCTCGGGCAGCTCGGTGGCGATCGGGGCGATCACCAGGGCCAGGATCCGGGGGTCGAGCCCGATGACACCCGACAGGTGCTCGACCGCCCCGACGAAGACCTGGGCGCCGATGATGATCAGCGCGAGGGCACCGACCACCTGCGTCACGATGATCCGCAGCGCCGGTGTCGGTTTGCCTGCCGCGGACTCCTCGTCCGCGCCCGGGAGGGCGTCGAAATCGACGGTGGGCCGCAGGCGGTCCGTCAGGTGGGTCAGATGCAACCGATTCAGGTCGCTCGCGTCGCCCTCCTCCGGCGGGTCGGTGAAATGGGCGCGGACATAGACCACGTACAGGATCACCAGGCCGCCGGCGGCGACCCAGCGCCCCACGCGCAGGTCGGCCGGGAGGAAGGCGCTGCCGATGGCGACCGCGTAGGCCACGAGGAAGAAGATGACGTCGCGGCCCAGCACCCTGACGTTGACCGATAGCTCGGTTCCCCGTCGACCGTTGCGCGCGAAGATCACGATCGCCAATCCCGTGACGAACATGGCGAGCGTCGAGAGCATGAATGGCGCCCCCAGGATCGCCCCTACGCCGATCTCCGCCGAGTTCGCCGAGCCGCCACCAAAGATCGTCGGTCCCACGATGGCGATCACCGGGATGAGGGTCTCCGGCATGGCCGTGGCGACCGCCGCCAGGACGCTGCCGACCGCTCCTTCCGCCAGGTTCAGCCGATGGCCGAACCACTCGATGCCATTCGTGAAGAGCTCGGCGCCGAGCAGGATGATGCCCAGGGCGGCGACCAGCAGGACGAGGTCCATCGGTCCGTCAGGCTCCCTGCCGCGCCATCACGACAGCACCGACCGCGGCACCGATTCGAGTCAGGGGCGCAGGTGCTGGGGTGCCACCGGCAGGAGTGCCACGTGGCGGGCCCGCTTCAGCGCGACCGTCAGCATGCGCTGGTGACGGGCACAGGTGCCGGTCTTCCGGCGGGGCTCGATCTTGGCCCGCTCGGAAAGGTAGCGACGCAGGCGGTTGACCTCCTTGTAGTCAATCGCTTCGGCCTTGTCGACGCAGAAGTTGCAGACCTTGCGCCGACGTCGGTCTCGGTAGTAGTCGGCCGTCTCGCGGCGGGATCGGGGGCTGGCCATGGGGTGCTCGCTTCCTCTTGGGTCGTATCGGTCAGATCAGGTCAGAACGGGATGTCGTCGACGTCGATCGCCTCGACCTCGGCCGGGGCGGTCTGCGGTGAGGCGCCACGCGGTCGCGCCGCGGGCGGGGCATCCATCGCACCGTCCCCGAAGTTGCCGCTGTACGCGCCGCCCTCGCTGGGGTCGCGTCGCTCGAGCGACTGCACGCGCGCGAAGCGGATCTCCAGCGAGGTCCGCTTCTGGCCGTCCTTGCCCTCCCATTCCCGTGCGCGGAGCTGCCCCTCGGCGAAGACCTTGTGACCCTTGCGCAACCGCTCGGCGGCGCGCTCGGCGGCCTGCTCCCAGAGCTCGACGCGGAACCACTGGGTCTCCTCCTGCCACTCGCCGTCGGGGCCCTTCGACCGGTCGTTGACGGCGACGCGCAATTCCGCGACGGCCTTGCCGCCAGGCGTGTAGCGCAGCTCGGGGTCAGCGCCCAGGTTGCCGATGATCATCATCTTGTTCAGGGTCATGCCGTAGATCTCCTCTGGCCGGGGCGCTACGCCTCGGCCGCCACCTCGTCCTGATCGTCGACGACGACCTCTTCTTCCACCAACCCGTCGGCCAGGAGCTTGTCCTCCTCGTCGATCTCACCGGGAACCACCACGTCCGAAATCGGGATGTCGTCCTCCGCCCGCTCCACAGCGCGCTCATCGAGGACGGTCACCAGGTGCCGCAGGATCTCCTCGGTGATGAGGATGCCGCGCTCGATGCCGCGCACCTCGGACGGCGCCATGTCGAAATGGATCAGGAAGTAGCTGGCCTCGCGGAAGTGCTTGATGTCGTAGGCGAGACGTCGCTTGCCCCACGGCGACACCTTGGTCAGCGCCCCGCCGGCGTTGACGATGGCGCGCGTCACCTTCTCGACCGCGGACTGGAGCTTGTCGTCCTCCAGGTCCGGCCGAAACAGGAGCATCAGTTCGTAACGGCGCATAGGCCGATCTCCTCCTCTCTATGGGCTTGCGACACCCCGGCTGAGCCGGTGCAGTGCGGCAGAAAGGAGCCCAGGTACAAGAAACAACCCCCATCGCTGGAGGTCGACTGCAGTATACGGCCCCAGGGCCGGGTATCGCAATCACGGCGGAAGGCATCCTATACTGCTGGACCGATTCGCTCGCTTCGTTCGACCTGCTTGAGGAAGAAGTGCCCGCCAATCCGATCCTGATCTGTGCCCCGACCGCCCAGCTGCGAACCCGGCTCCTGCAGCTGGGTGACGCGGGTTACGTCCTGACCACGGTCGAGACCGCGGCTGACGCCATCAGTGCGCTTCGAGCCCAGTCGTTCGACCTGATCGTGGCCGAGGGCCTGGCCGTCTCCGGCGCGATCGTGCCGATGCGCGAAGCGACGAGCAGCCAGGTCCCCCTGGTGGTCGTCTCGCCGGCCGGCGACGTGGAGGCTCGGATCGCGTTCCTCGAGGCCGGGGCCGATGACGTCATTCCAGCGGGCTTCGCCACGCGCGAGCTCGAGGCACGGGTGGAGGCCCTGCTGATCCGCACCGGGCGAGCGCAGCCACACGGCGCCGACAGCGAGGGAGTCGGACGCATCGTGACCTTCTTCTCGCCCAAGGGCGGTGTCGGCACGACAACCCTCGCGGTGAACTCAGCCGTCCTTCTCGCCGGGGGCAGGAACACCATGCAGGGTGGCGGCGGACGAGTCCTGCTGATCGACCTCGACCTGCAATTCGGGCAGGTGGCGACCCACCTGAACCTGACACCCCGCTTCGACGTCTCGGACCTGTGCCGCGACGAGCAGGCGCTCAAGGATTCCGACCTCGCCCTCAACTACCTCACCCAGCACTCTTCGGGCGTCAGCGTCCTTGCGGCGCCGGCGAACCCTGAGGCCGATTTCCGGATCGGCGTGGATGAGCTGGAGCAGGCGGTGGACGTGCTGCGATCCGGCTTCGACCATATCCTGGTCGACTGCGGCTCACGCCTCGACCCGCGAACGCTGTGGATGCTCGAGCAGGCGGACACGCACATCTTCGTGATCTTCCCCGAGATCGCGGCGCTCCGCGCGACCACGCTGATGCTGGGCTTCCTGGCCGAGACGGCGACCCTGCGGGCGGTGACCCACTTCGTCGTGAATCACATTTTCCCGAAGGAGCTCCTCAGGACGCGAGATGTCGAGAACCTGCTCAGGGCCAAGCCGGCGGCCGAGATCCCGTACACCGAGGTCGACATGATCCGCGCCGTCAACGAAGGCGTGCCGGTCGTCTTCAGCCGCCCAAGCTCACCCGCCTCCCAGGCCATCCAGGGGCTCACCCTCGCAATCGTCGGCGGTGAGTGGCGGCAGAGCCCAAGTGCAAAGTCCAAGCCCGAAGCCAAGCGCGGCGTCCTTCGCCTGGGTCGCCGCTGACGCGAGGCTGGTGCCGGAGGAGGGATTCGAACCCCCACGCCCTTTCGGGCGGTCGGGTTTAAGCCGACCGCGTCTGCCATTCCGCCACTCCGGCCAGATAGCAGGGGGCGACGATAGCCGACCCATCGCAGATGTGCGAGTGGGGCCGGCATGCGCCGGCCGGCCTCGTAGCGGGCCTGCTCGGCATTGCAAGCCCCTCGCAACGGCAGTCTCGCGGCCGCTCGCCGTATAGTGATCGCCCGTCCCCTCCCCCACGCGTGCGAGGACCGATGCTCGCCACAGCACAGCCCACGACCTTCCTGATCGCAGACATCTCCGGCTACACCGGCTACCTCGCCGACGTCGAGCTGGACCACGCCCAGGACATCCTCGCGGACCTGGTCGGTGCCGTCGTGACCGCCCTCCGTCCGAACTTCCGGCTGGCCAAGCTGGAGGGCGATGCGGCGTTCACCTATGCGCCGGCGGCGAAGATCGACGGGTCCATGCTCCTCGACACGATCGAGCGCTGCTACTTCGGTTTCCGCCGGCGTCGCCGAGACGTCCGCCAGGCGACCTCGTGCGAGTGCAACGCCTGCGAGCGGATCCCCGATCTCGACCTCAAGTTCGTGGTCCATCACGGCAGCGCCATCCTCCACAGCGTCGCCGGCCGCCAAGAGCTGGTTGGGCCAGACGTGATCGCGGTTCATCGGCTTTTGAAGAACGAGGTCGTCGAACAACTCGGCATGCACGCATATGCGTTGATCAGCCAGGCGTGCATCGATGTCGCCGACCTCGATCCCGCCGCGCTCGGCATGGTCCCCCACACCGAGACATACGATCGCATCGGCGACGTGCCGGCTTGGGCGCACGACCTCGAGCGCCGCTGGCAGGAAGAGGAGGCTCGCGGGCGCGTGCGGGTCGGGCCGGAAGATGCATTCGTCACCGTATCGGTGCCCACAAACGTGCCACCGCAGATCGCCTGGGAGTTCCTCACGAAGCCGGGCCAGCGCATGTCATGGCAGCCCTGGGTCACCGAGGTCGCGATCGAGGGAGCCACCGGCGGCCGGCGCGGCCCCGGCTCGTCGAACCACTGCATGCACGGCAAGGACGCAGTCATCGAGGAGATCCTCGACTGGCGGCCGTACGACTACGTCACGGACCGCACCATTCTCGCGACGCCTGGCGGGCCACTGCGCGTGCTTCACACCATCGAGCTCGAGCCCACCACGACCGGCACAACGATCCACATGCGGTTCGCTGCGCCGACAGCGAAGCGAGAGATGCCGCTCATGGCGGTGATCGGTCCTGCCTATGCGCACGCGCTCGAGGTGCACGCGCCGGGCCTCGTCGCGCAGCTCGACGCCGAGCTTGCCGCTCGCGAGGCGGGTCGGGCGCCGGAGCCCGAGCTTCTCACTCCCAGGCAAGGCGGCCTCCTGGCAGGGCTGGCACCGATGGAGATCGTCGGCTGACGGAAGCCTGTGGAAGGTCCGATTGCCTGGTGCGAAGGCAACGGCGGCGGCCAACCTATTACGTAGGGATCTCGGACTTCTGAGCCTATCGGGACCTTGCTCGTAAGGGCCGCCACAGGGCCGGGGTCGCCTGCACGCTACCGATCGCCGCGGCCATCGCCGTCCAGCTCATCGCGCCGTCACGTACTAGGCCCCGGCATGCTACTGACCTGCAATCAGCATCGACTATGCTCTTGCCTGCCTACCGCAAATCGACATCAGCACAAGGCGATGGCGGAGGTTCGATCGTGGTCTCAAAAGCAACACGGATTTTGCAAGAACGCAGTCTGAGCATCCTCAGCGCGGCAACGCTGGCAATCATCATGACGGCATGCGCGAGCGTGGGCGGTGCATCGCCGTCAGAACGCGCGGCGGAGTCCACGGACGTTTCGCCGTCGCCGTCGGAAGCGCCTCATGCTGCACCGCCGGAGCTGCGTGGCGCGTGGACGACGACCCTGGACAACTCGGCTCAGGAACTCGTGACCCTGACGCTCAGCCAGACTGGCTACCAGATCCATCGCGGGGGGAATTTCGGGTTCGGGGTCATCGCGGTCGACGCCAATCAAATTACGTTCTCGCAGTCGAACCTATGCGACGGGGTCGGTACCTACACGTGGTCGCTCGACGCCGGTTCGCTGCAACTCGCCTCGGTCGAAGCTGATGAATGCCCCGGGCGGGCCGGGGATATTGACGGCCAGACGTACACCCATTAGAGCGCCCTCGCGTGGGGGGTCAGACGGATAAGGGTTCAGGATCCCGCGACTCCGGCAGGCCGTGATGCAGCCTTGATTTACAGACATCGCCAGGATGGCGCGCCATCACGTCGGGTCCGCATGGCCGCGGTGTACCTCTCGGCGAGGCAGCCTTCGCACGGTTCCCCCGGCTTGTGGCCGGGTACGAGGACGACCCACGTCTGCGTGCTCAGAAAGTTGGAGGCGACGACGGGAATCGAACCCGTGTAAACGGTTTTGCAGTGCTAGCCGTAGCGTCCGCCACCGTCCGCAGATACTTCCACCACGCTCAGGGTAGCCCACAAGGGAAGGCTCGCAACCGCCGCTGTTCGCTCCTATTGCTACCCCTGTTGCTACCGGAAGGCGGTCATGGCCCGCGTCGCGTGGGGTCGATCAACTCGGCGGCCAGCTCCTCGGCGCTGTGCGCCAGAGCATGGTCGGGCGGGGTAGTTTGGGCGGCCTGCTCTAGCCGCTGCTCCTGCGCCCGAAGCGCGCCACTGAGGTCGCCCTCATTGAAGAGGTAGTCCACGCCGCTCATCGGTGCAGTGTGGCATTCAGGCGCCGGCGGGGGCGACCCGCCTCAAAGGGGGAACTCCATGGGCGCTTCTGATTCGTGCTCAGCGAGGTCCCCGCTCGGGCGCCATCAGAAGGAGGTCATTCGGCGCCACTCGTGCGATTGGAGCACGGATGCGCCGATGTGGTGTCGATGGTGAAGCGCGCCTGCGCCGTCGGTGGGCCGGCTTTCTGCTGCGGGCATGGTGGGCGTTGAACGAGAATGGCCGCAGGCATGGGCAGGATTCAGGTTCGGCGGCTCGACAACCCCGACGAGACGATCAGCTTCCCGCACGGCGAGAACCAGGTGGTGAGGCTGGGCGAGCTGGTGGTCGGCCGCGACGTGCATCAGCCCGGCTGGCACTGGGCGGAGCACGTGCAACCCATCGTCGGCACCGAATGGTGCGAGTTCACCCATCGCGGCATCGTGGCCAGCGGCCAGATGGGCGTGCGCATGAACGACGGTGAGGAGCTGGTGATCGGGCCGAACTCCGTCTTCGACATTCCGCCCGGCCACGATGGCTGGGTGGTGGGCGACGAGCCACTCGTCACCCTCGACTGGGCCGGAGTGGAGGGCTGGGCCTCGCCGCCGGTGGAGGGCGAGCGGATCGTGACCACCATCCTGTTCACTGACATCGTCGATTCCACCGTCCGCGCCCGCCAGCTCGGGGACGTCGCCTGGAAGCGAACCGTGGGACACCACGACGAGCGGGTGCGTGCCGTGCTCGCCGCGTTCCGCGGGCGCGAGATCGAGACCGCCGGCGACAGCTTCCTGGCCGTGTTCGACGGCGCGGCCCGGGCGGTCCGCTGCGGGGCGGCGCTGGTCCGGGCGCTGGCCACGATCGAGGTGCCGATCCGGGTCGGCATCCACAGCGGCGAGGTGGAACTTGCCGGCGAGCAACTCCGTGGGATCGCGGTCCATGCCGCCGCCCGCATCCTCGCGCTCGCCGCCCCGGGCGAGGTGCTGGTCTCCGCAACGACTCGCGAGCTTGCCGAGGGATCCGGGCTGCGCCTCCGCTCGCGCGGCCGGTACCCGATGAAGGGGCTCGAGGGAGAGCGCGAGGTGTTCGCCCTCGAGCCGGACTAGGGGGCGTCCATGCGGACCCGCCTTGTGGCGACCGTCAAGTAGCCGTTGGCGCTGCAGAAGCTGCGCGGAAACGCGGTCGTTTTGGCCCGGCCAGTCGCACGGAAGGTTACGCCCCCAGGTGCGTTGAGGGTCCAGCAGCCGGAGGGAGATCCGTTGGCGTGGCAGGCCGGCGTTTAGAGCTTGATGCGCCCGTCAGCCCACCACTCGCGATAGCAGGCCAGCGAGGTCGCGACCCAGCGGCGGCTGCCGTGCTCGCGCCGAGGTAGGTCTGGGTATGCTGCATGAATGGTTGAGCGCACCTACGCCCGCGTGCACCACCGCAACCTTTCTGACGCAAAGGTCGCGAAGCAGGATGAGTTCTACACGCAGCTCGCCGACATCGAGCGCGAACTGAAGCACTATCGGCGCCACTTCAGAGAAAAGGTCGTCTACTGCAACGCCGACGACCCGAGGAAGATGGAGGCGACGACGGGAATCGAACCCGTGTAAACGGTTTTGCAGACCGCTCCCTAACCACTCGGGCACGTCGCCTTGCTCAGCTCACGCTGGCTGCCCCGCGAGGATTCGAACCTCGGTTCACGGATTCAAAGTCCG
>JBBQGI010000003.1:0-65451 GCA_038322875.1 Candidatus Limnocylindria bacterium
CCAGCACGTCCTGCAGCCGATGGCCGCCGGCCTCGGCGTAGTGCACCTGGTTGGTGACGACCGTCGGCAGGCCGGCCTCGTCGGCCAGCTCGGCGAGCTGCGCGGCGAGCCAGTCGTCGTCGGGTTCGAGATGATGCGACAACTCCACCCCGAAGTCGCCGTCGGGGAAACGCTGCGCCCAGCGTTTGGCGGCCTCGCGCGCAGCGGCCGGCTCCCCGGCGAGCAGGTGACGTGGCACCTCCCCGTTGCGGCAGCCGGACAGCCCGACCAGGTGGCCGCGCCCCTCGTCGAGCGCCGACTCCGCCAGCTCCCGCGTGAAGATCGGGTACTGCTTCTCCCCGGCGAGGTGGCCACGGCTGGCGAGCCGCGACAGTGCCGTGTAGCCGTCGGCGTCGCGGGCCAGCAGGACGAGGTGATCGCCGGGGATGGGGCCGGCATGCAGCTCGCCGGGCCAGCCGCGACTCGCCCGCTCGCCGCGGTACGGGTCGTTGAGCTTCCGCCCGCGGCGAGCCAGCCGCAGCTCGCCCTCGTCACGCGGGATGGTCAACTCCAGCCCGATGATGGCGGTGACCGGGGAGAGACCCGCGGCCCGGGCTTCATCGGTCCGGGTCTGGGCGGCCGCCTTCGACAGGCGGACCGCGCCGTAGAGGCCGGCATGGTCGGTGACGGCAAGCGCGGGCATGCCCAGCGCTGCGGCGCGAGCGATCAGCTCCTCCGGATGGCTGGCCCCGTCCAGAAAGCTGAAGTTGCTGTGCGCGTGGAGCTCGCAGTAGTCGTCCGGCGTGCCCATTGGACCGCTCATGATAGAACGGATGTTCTACTACGCCAAGCCCTTGTTCCCCGGCTTGTACCATGAAATTAGAACCATTTGCTCTGCGACACCGCCATTGGTTGTAGCAGCCCGGAGGTTCCGGGCAACAGGAGGCATCGATGGTGCAGCGCGAGCTGGTCGAACTGGCCAGGAGCGGCGACCGAGAAGCGTTCTCGGCGCTGGCCGCCAGTGTCATCGACCGGCTGTACGCCACCGCGGTGCTCATCCTGCGTGACCACTCCCTGGCCGACGATGCAACGCAGGAGACGATCGTGCGCGTCTGGCGCGACCTGCCGTCCCTGCGCGATCCAGATCGCTTCGAGGCCTGGCTGAGGCGCCTGCTGGTCAATGCCTGCCGAGATGAAGGCCGGCGCCATCGGCGACGTCGCCCGGAGATGACATTGCTTCCCATCCATGAGCCCTCGGTCGGCGATTCAAGCGTGACGTTGGCGGACCGGGACGCGCTCGAGCGCGGATTCCGCCGGCTCACCCACGACCACCGCACCGCCGTGGTGCTCCACCACTACCTCGGACTCTCGCTGCCCGAGGTCGCAGACGCGACCGGCGTCCCGCTGGGAACGGCCAAGTCGCGTGTCCACCACGCAACCCTTGCACTTCGAGCGGCACTTGAGGCCGATGCCCGCGGCGCCGGCATGACGAGAGGCGGGACGGCATGAGCCGCAACGACGACTTCGACAACACGCTGGAGGCCTGGCTCAGCAGCCAGGCGCCGTCGCAGGCTCCGGACCGGGTGCTGGATGCGGCGCTCGATCGCGTGGCGACGCAGTCGCGGAAGCGGAGCTGGCTGCGGCGCCTGATTGGAGGTACCCCGATGACGATCCTGACCCGCGTCGCGGCGGTGACCGCCGTGGTCGCAGTCGCCGTGCTCGTCGGCTTCCAGCTCAGCCATCTGATGCGCAACGTCGGTCCCGCACCGTCGCCGAGCCCCTCGGTCTCGGCTCAGTCGACTGAGTCGGCGAGTCCCAGCTCGTTCGAGCCGTCCGCATCCCCCCGTGCAGCCGCGCTCGTGCTTCGCCTGGAAGGCGGGGCCGAGGATGGCCGGTTCCACCTTGTCACCGTTCTGGAAGACGGTCGCGTCATCACCACCGCCGCGCGCGGGACGGCCGGGGCCGCGACTCCCCCATTCGAGCGGCGCCTGACGGCAGCCGGTGTTCAGCTGGTGCGCGATGAGATGAATGCGACCGGCCTGACCGATGCGTCCGCCACCTACTACCCGGTCGCCAAGCCCGGTGTCGAGCCACCCCCTTACGGGGGCGTGGGATCGGCACTGGAGGTCGGGCTACCGGGCGGCGTTGCGGTGTCCATCACATGGTTCTACTGGGGCGATGGCAATCCCTACTTCGAGCCACAGCCTGAGGCTCTGGCGCTCACCAATCTTGCCGGCCGCCTGCAGACGCTCGAGGAATGGCTCCCGGCAGGGGCCTGGGCCGATGCGTCCCCCCAAGCTTATGCGCCGGCACAGTACCGGATCGTCATCTCCACAGACCCATGGGGCGGCAGCGTGAACGACCTCCCGGTCGAGAGCTCGACCGTGGCCTGGCCACTCGACGCGGGGATCGATGCGTTCGGCGCTGTGATTTCGGCGGGATCCCCCGAGATTCGATGCGGCTTGGCGACTGCTACGGAGGGTGCGGCCGTCATCGACGCACTTGAGACCGCCGGAGCCACCCCGTCCGATACCCAGTCGTATCTTTCTTTCCAGCTTGGGCTTCGGGCCGTCAGCCGCCGGATCACGATCACACTCGAACCGGTCATTCCCTTCTTCCCGGGAAGGTGCTAGGGCGTTCTAGAGGGCGTCCCGGTTCGTGGCCGATCGACGATCACGATCACGCCTTGGTAAAGCGGGTTCTTCCCGACGACCATCAGCGCGCGAGGGCCAGCCGGCCGGGGTAACGACGAGCCTACGGCATCGCGATCGGTCTGTTCCCGGCGCGGCCTGGAATCGGTCTGTAGGATTGCCGGCATGGGCCAGATGATGCGACTCGACTCCCTCAGCGGCGACACCAGCACCTACGTGGCGTCGGCACAGCCGTCGCCGGGAGCGTCCGTCCTGCTGCTCCACCCGTGGTGGGGCCTGAACCAGACGATCCGTGACCTGGCCGACCGGCTCGCTGGCGACGGGTTCACGGTCATGGCGCCGGACCTGTTCGATGGCACCGTCCTGACCACGCCGGAAGACGCAAAGGAGCACCTCTCCTCGGTGGGGGACGACACGGAACGAGTCAATGCCACCCTCAACCACCTCCTCGCCCACCCCGACGCTCGAGGCGACCGCGCCGCGATCATCGGGCTCAGCTTCGGCGCCATGTACGGCACCGACGTCGCCGGCTCGCGATCTGATATCGCCGCCCTGGTCTGCTTCTACAGCGGCATCTTCGAGGCGCCACACGGCATCCCCTACCTCGGGCACTTCGCCGAGGACGATGAGTTCGACGACTCGGCCCAGGTGCCTGACTTTGAGAAGACGCTCGGCGAGGACAGCGCAGCGTACGTCTACCCCGGCACGAAGCACTGGTTCCTCGAGGCGGACCGCCCCGAATACGAAGCCGGTGCAGCCGAGCTCGCCTACGCCCGGACCCTCGCCTTCCTGCGCGAGCACGTGGCATAGGCCGATGGGAGAAACGATCCGCATGCACGCAGCCGCAGGCGACACCGATACCTACCTCGCGCCGGCGCAACCCGCTCCCGGTCAGCCTGTCCTGCTGCTGCACACCTGGTGGGGCCTGAACCAGGTCATGCGCGACCTGGCCGACCGGCTCGCTGGCGACGGGTTCACGGTCATGGCGCCCGACCTGTTCGATGGCACCGTCCTGACCACCATCGACGACGCCGACGCGTTCACGACCGCCATCGAGCAGGGTGGCGGCGGGCCGGGAGGTCTCAATCCCGATCACATCATGGGCCGCGTCGCCGCCACGCTCGATCATCTCCTCGCTCACCCTGACGTGCGGGGCGACAGGGCCGCGATCGTGGCGGCGAGCTTCGGCGGCTGGTACGGCAGCCAGGTGGCAGCCGAGCGGTCCGACGTCGCCGCCTTCGTTGCCATCTACAGCGACGTCTACGACGGGCCTGGGGGAGCAGCCTACCTCGGCCACTTCGCCGAGCAGGACCAGTTCGTCGATCCTCCCCCGGCGGAGACGGCACTTGCCGAGGGGAGTGCCGCGTACGTCTACCCGCGGATGAAGCATTGGTTCATCGAGCCGGACCGGCCGGAGTACGACACAGAGGCGGCGGAGCTCGTCTACCGCCGCACGGTCGACTTCCTCCGCGCCAACCTGGACTAGGCCGCGGCCGCTCGAACGGTGCGCAGGTCACGGGCCACCACCACACCCAGCGCGACCGCCACCGCGGCACCGATGCCGGCCAGCAAGGCGAAGCTCGCGGTCGCGACCACATAGCCCGAGCTGAAGCTGGCAACCGCTGCCGTCGCCCAGACGAGGGCGTCGCTGGCCCCCTGCAGCCGCGCGCGATCGCCGAGCGGCGCCTCGGAGGCAAGCAGCGAGCTTCCGGCGACGAAGCCGAGGTTCCACCCCACGCCCAGCAGGAACATCGGGATCGCCAGCCCCACGCCGCTGTCCGGAATCACCGCGGCAAGCAGGCCTGCGGCAGCCAGGACCGAGAAACCCGCGAGGATCACGGCATTCGCGCCGAACCGATCGGTCGCCCGACCCGACAACGGTGAGAAGGCAAACATTCCGAGAGTGTGGGCGCTGATCACGAGGCCCACCGTCTCGAGCCCGTGACCCATGGCATGGAGGTGGTACGGCGTCATGGTCATCACCAGGGTCATCACCAGCTGGCTCGTCACCAGGGCGACAAGCGCCGTGCGACCCTGCGGCCTCCGCACCAGCTCGGCGAGCAGCCGGCGCTGAGAGGTCGGCGCATGTCCGTCGGCGCGCGCCGGTTCGTCGAGGTGCGGCTGGACCGGAGCGCGGGGACCGGCCGCTGCCACCACGAGGGCGGCGGCAAGGAAGACGAACGCCATCGCGAAGCCGCCGGCCAGCGGCAGCAATCCGAAGGTCGGCGCGACGGCTCCCGCCGGTGCCACGAGGTTCGGGCCGACCACGGCGCCGATGGTGCTGCCCCATACGACGAAGCCGAGCGCACCGGCGCGGCGGTCTGCCGGAAAGAGGTCAGACGCGGCATAGCGGCTCAGGTTCATGGCGGCGTTGCCGAAGCCGACCAACGCCGAAGCAACCAGCAGGAGGACCAGGGACGCGACCATGACTGCGACAACCGCGAGCGAGCCGCCTGCGACCGCCACGGAAAGCCCCAGCACGATCCCCGCGCGACGGCCTCGCCGCGCCATCAGTGATGAGAGGAGTGATGCAGCGAGTGCCGTCCCCGCAACCGCGATAGCACTCGGCCAGCCGCTCGACCCGGCGGAGCCCGTCATCTGGGGGGCCGCGAGCGACGCGACGGTGAACGTCGCGATGTAGGCGATGCTCGTCAGCGCCGCGGCCGTGAAGTAGGTACCGAGCGCGCGGGAGCGCAGTCGCTCGATCTCCGGGGTCGCAGCGGGCAGCATCGCGCGGATGATAGCGGCGGCGGCATGAGAGGCTGGGGCATCATCCCGCGATGCGACTGGAGATCCCCACGGTCGAGACCGACAGGCTTCGGCTGCGGCCATTCACTCAGGCCGATGTGATGGCCTGTTCGAACTGTCCCAGGATCCCGATGTGGTTCGTTTCGTCGGCGATCGACGCGTTCCGACGCTCCAGGAGGCGTGGAGGGCGGTTGCGGGCTGGATCGGGCACTGGGCGATGCGAGGCTACGGTCAGTGGGCCATCGAGGAGCGGGATGGTGGCCGCTTCATCGGTCGCGCCGGCGTCAGCAACCCCGCGGAGTGGCCCGGCCCCGAGGTTGGGTATCTGCTCGGTCGACAGTGGTGGGGACACGGCTACGCTGCAGGGGCCGCCCGCGCGGCGATCTACGGCGTTAGCGACGCTGAGTGGCAGGCGAGGCGGTCATGAAGGCTGAGTCGGGGCCGACCACGGGCCGCTTCGGCGCATTGGCCGAACCCCAGTTCAGGCTGCTCTGGATCGGGCAGACCGCTTCTTCGGCCGGCGATGCGCTGATCCCGGTGGCAATCGCATTCGCCGTGCTCAGGATCGGTGGGTCGGCAGCCGACCTGGGGGTCGTGTTCGCGGCCTTCACCGTGGCGCACGTGGCGCTCGTCCTGGCCGGGGGCGTGTGGGCGGACCGGCTGCCCCGGCAGCTGGTGATGGTCGTCTGCGACGTGGTCCGAGCGATAGCCGAGGTCGTGCTGGCGTTCCTGCTGCTCAGTGGCTCAGCCCAGATCTGGCACATCGCGGTCGGGGCCGCGGTGATCGGCGCGGCGAGTGCCTTCTTCCTGCCCGCCAGCAGCGGCCTGATCCCACAGACGGTGAGCCCGGGCCGGCTGCAGCAGGCGAATGCCCTGATGACCCTGTCGCGTAGTGCGACCGGCATCTTCGGACCGCCGATCTCAGGGCTGGTCATCGCGTTCTATGGCACCGGGGCGATCTTCCTGATCGACGCGGCGACATTCGTGGTCAGTGGGATCTCGCTGCTCCTGCTGCACCCAGTGCCGGGCGAGAAGCGCAATGAGCCACAGCCTTTTCTGGCCGAGCTGGCCGCGGGCTGGCGCGAGGTGGTCGAACGACGCTGGATCCTGGCCGGTATCAGCGCGTTCGCGATCGGCAACCTGGCGGCATCGCCGTTCTTCATCCTGGGCGCCGTCATCGCCGATCAGAAGCTGGGCGGCTCCACGGCCTGGGGCATCATCCTGACCGGGAGCGGGATCGGCGGGCTGATCGGCGGGCTGCTCGCCCTGCGACTGCGTCCGAAGCGACCGCTCTTCGTGGGCTTCCTGATCACAAACTTCATGGCGTTGCCGCTGCTGGCGCTGGTTGGGCCGCTCCCGACGCTGATGATCGCGGCCAGCTCATTGCTCTCCGTTGCGGCGATCCAGCTCGCCAATACGTGGTGGTTCACGATGCTGCAGCAACACGTTCCGGAGCACGCCCGATCCCGAGTGAGCAGCTACGACTGGCTGGTGTCGCTGGTCTTCCAGCCGGTCGGGTTCATGCTGGCCGGTCCCCTCGCCGGGTGGATCGGCTTCGAGGCGACGCTGCTTGGCGCCGTGGCACTTTCGCTCGTCGCCAACCTGGGCGTCCTGCTGGTGCGCGCCGTGCGCGACGTGCGCTGGGTCGAGGACGCCGCACCAACCGTCGCCAGCACGGACGGACCGCTACCGTAGGCGGTCGGAATTCTCGCTCTAGGCGAGCGCCTCGAGGACCGGCAGGTGCTCGGTCGTCCCATCGGGCGCCACGGGGATCACGGCAACGTGGGTGGCGCCGGCGGCGACCATCTGCGCGATCCGGACGCGGATGAACTCGACGTCGCCCCAGGCCACCATCGCATCCACCAGCCGATCGCTACCCGGCTTCTCCCAATCAGCTTCCGCAAAGCCTTGCGCGGCCCAGCTCGCCTGGTATGCCGGCGTGCGCAGGTAGGGCGCGAGGTAGGCGCGCGCCGCAGCGCGAGCCAACTCGGGATCGGTCTCGAGGACGGCGGGCATCGAGACGGCCAGCACAGGCCGCCGACCCGGGCTTGCGGCATCCAGGACACCCCGCGTCCACCTCACGCGTTCAGGGGTGACGAGGTACGGGAAGGCACCATCGGCCTCGGTCGCGGCCAAGGTCAGCATGCGTTCGCGAATGGCTGCGACCAGGACCGGCGGCTCGGCCACGGCATCGGCTCCTGGTCCACGGTAGATGGCAGCCCGATATGCGGCGAGGTACTCGCGCATACGAGTCAGCGGCCGCTCGTAGGTGTGGCCGCGCAGCTTCTGCGCCAGGTGCAGGTGCGACACCCCCAGGCCCAGCACGAAGCGCCCGTCGGTTGCCTCCTGCAGCGTCATGGCTGCCATGCGGGTCGTCTGCGCATCGTGGCCCCAGATGCTCACAATGCTCGTTCCCAATCGGATCGAGGTCGTCTCCCCCGCCAGCAGGCCGAGCAGCGTGAACGACTCGCGGCCGACCGTCTCGGGCACCCAGAGCGTGCCGTAGCCGAGCTCGTCGACGCGGCGCGCGTACGCCCGGGCATCCTCGATCGACAGCGAGTCGAGGTGGCCCCATGCTCCCAGTCGCCCCAGGTCGACGGCGCTCATTCGTCGATGCCCCCGAACCGGTAGCGCATGAAAAGCTCCTCCCCGGACCGATGGATGCTCATCAATTGGCCCTCGCGCGGATGCTCGGCAAACGGAGAACCGCCGGGGATGGCGGCGATCATGGGCAGGGCCCCTGTCCCGAGCAGCCGCGCACCGATCGTCCAGTACAGGTCGTCGAGCAGCCCCACGGCCAGGAACGCCGCGTTCGTGGTCGGCCCGCCCTCGAGCAGGAGGGATCCGATCCGACGCTCGCCGAGCCGGGCCAGGATCCAGGCGGGCTGGGGCCTTCCCGTCGGCGCTACCAGGATCTCCGTCCCCGGCGGCTGCTCGGGCCGCGGAGCCTGCGCACCCAGCACCAGGATGCGCGGCTGGTCGGCGTGGCTGAACCAGGCGCGATCGGTCGGGATCGCTCCGCCGCCGCCGATCACCACGGCGGTTGGCTGTGGCGAGCGTCCCGCTGCGGTCCGGCGCGCGGCGAGGTCGGCCGGCAGGTGCGAGTAGAAGTCGTCGGCGCGCAGGGTGCCCACGCCGCTCCCGACCGCGTCGTATGCCACGCGCAGCAGCTGGAGCAAGCGTCGATCGGCGCGGCCGGAGAGCCCCTCCGCGCTCCCGGCGAGCTGTGCACGTCCGTCGATGCTGGTGACCATGTTCACGCCGACCAGCGGGCGCCCCGCCGGAGTGGGCGGCAGTGCGAGATCGGCGAACGCCTCGTCGAGGTCGAGGTCTGTCGCAGGATCGGGCCATAGGCGGTCGACGCTGAAGGCTGGCATCGCGCGATGGTACGCGCCCGTCGGCATCGGTCAGTCGAAGATGCGCTCCAGGTGCCAGGTGCCGCGCATCTCGTCGAGGTAGACGGTGCAGAGCAGCCCGTCGCGCGTGACGAGCTTGAAGTAGGAGCGCGCCGTCGGCTCGCGCCACCAGTCGTCGTCGACGCGCCAGCGGTTGCAGATCCCCACCTCGCCGTGCGTCTCGCCGTCCAGGCGGAGGCGGAGCGGGATGCCGGAGGCATCGGTCTCGACCTGGATGAGGGGATGGTCGAGATACAGGCGCGTCACAGTTCGACCAGCCTGGACCGATGTTCGGGCAGCGACGCGCTCGGCCGGTCGTGGCTGGCCCGCCACAGGCGGCCCTCACCGAAGCGCATGGTCAGCCGTTCCAGCGACCAGCGCAGCTCCTCCCAGCGGCCGACCCGTGCCTCGAAGGCGGGCAGCTGCCTGGCGGCAGGGTCGGCGAGACGGTCGAAGGCCAGACCGATGGCGACGATGCGTGGCTCCTCCTCGCTCGGCTGTCGCGCCCGGGTGGCCTGCTCCAGGCGACCGATCAGGAGGCGCGCAATCCAGTCCGGCTCGAGCGTCGGCTCGGGGAAGGCCAGCTCGACGTTGAGCTTCGGGGCATCCTCCAGGCGTAGGTTCAGCGTGGCCCGGCCGGGTGCCAGGTGGCGGGCACGCAAGGTGTCGCACAGCTCCGCGACGATGCGGCGCAGGGCGAGCGCGATCTCGGTGATCCCCTCTGCCGGCGGCTCGAAGGCCGCATGGGCTCGCAGCCGTTCCGGGCGGCGGCGCGGGACGAGCGGGCGTGGATCGCGGCCGCGGGCGAGCTGCTGGAGCCGCTCCCCGGCCGATCCGAACTGGGCGCCGACCGCGGATCGCGGGAGCGCGGCCAGCTGGCCCATGGCGGTCAGCCCGAAGAGGGCGAAGCGGGCACGCGTCTCCGGATCGGCGGTGAGCAGGTCCAGGGAGAGCGGCACGAGGGCGGCGGCGCCTTCGTGAGGAGGGATGGTGAGGAAGACGGCCGGCGCCCCTGGCCGTTGGGGGCGTGCCAGGCGCGCGGCCAGGACTGCCAGCCAGCGGTTGTCCCCCACTCCCGCCCGCACGGGGAGCGGTGCGATCCCGCGCGCCAGCGTCACCGCCCGCGCTGCGATCCGGCGCTCATCGCCGAGGAGCGGCCCGAGGCCCGTGATGTCGACCAGCGCCACTCCCCGGTCGACCGCCTCGATCCGCGGGGAGAGGTCATCGAGGCGATCCAGCATGGCATCGAAGGTGGCGCTCTCCCCCTCCGGCGTGCGCAGCGCCGGCCAGACGAGCGCCAGCAGCCGCGTCACGCGACCGCTCCCTTGTCCCGCTTGCGCTCAGCGTCAGTAACGACCAAGTAGCGCCAGGTCGCTGCCGTTTCGGGGGACGAGAGCGCCTCTTCTTGCCTGCTACCGACGCTGAGCGCAACCCACGGCCAAGGAACGCCCAGAGAGCGACCCTGCTTGGCCGTTAGCGACGCTGAGCGCAAATCGTTGGGCACCGCGGCGGCCTCAGGCCGAGACGACGCGGAGGGCGGGAAGCTCCTCGTGCTCCACCGCCTCGCGCGGGGAGGCAGCGGAGCGCAGGAGCGGATCGATCCGGCGCCCCTCACCGAACCACAGGTCCAGCTCGGCGCGGCCGCCGGCGAGCGCCCAGCGGTGGCGCGTGACGGTCGCCTCCACCCGCTGCCCGACCAGGTCCTGCCCGACCGCCAGCCAGGCGCGCCGCCCCAGCGCCACTCGAACCCCGGCCACTCGACCCGCAGCCTCGCGGCCACGCGGCCCGGCGAGCAGCAGGCCCGTGCCGCCGGCGCGCAGCAGCAGGTCGGCCAGGCGGTCGAGGCCGCGCGGCGGCGGGCCATCGGCCAGGTCGAGGACGAGGAGATCGATCAGGCGGCTGCGGGCCAGCCAGCCGGCCAGCTCCACCGCCTCGGCGGGATCGGCGGGGCGGACGACCAGCAGCCACTCCAGCGCGACGCCCAGCCGGGCAGCGGTCGCCGGGTCGAAACGGCCAGAGGGATCGAGCCAGGCGACCAGCCCACCGGCGGCCTGGCAGGCGGCCAGCGATCCGAGCGCCAGGCTGGTGGCGCCGCCACCGGTCGGAGCATCGAGCAGGGCCAGGGCGCCGCGCGGCCAGCCGCCGCTGCGCAGCGCCGCGTCGAGCCCAGGCTGACCCGTGGGAAGGGGATTGGCTACGACCATCGGTCCGGGGTCCGCACCCTGCCGCAGCCCATGACCGCGGAGCGCTTCGAGGAGCTCGGAGAGTGGCTGGACGGCATCGGTCATGGCCCAACCGATGATAGAACAGATGTTCTAGTTTGGGAAGCCCCCAAACCCCGCTGATATACTGCCCCCGCCCGTGGGGATGTAGCTCAGTTGGGAGAGCACTGCGTTCGCATCGCAGGGGTCAGGGGTTCGAGTCCCCTCATCTCCACCACATCATCCATATCGCCCCTGCCACACCCGTGCAGCTCGGACAGGGCTACCTGCTTGGGCGTCCCGCCCCGATCGACGAGGCCCAGGGTCAGTTCAACGGCAGGTTGAACTCTCCCTCCGTCACCTCTGCCGACGGCGGCGCGCTGAGCCCGACTGCCACGTCGAAGTTGCTGAAGCTCAGCGTGGCGCTGAAGGTGCCAACCGTGTCGCTTGAGACATCGGTCGACAGCTCGGTGAGCCACAGACCCTCGCGGTCGAAGAGCAGATTGAGGACCAGGGCGTCCCCGAAGATCGATCCCGGGTCCATGGAGGCCACCGCGCCGGCGTCCTTCATCAGGGCCGGCGGGACCGAGACGCTGACCTGGTAGCACTGCCGATCGCCACAGGCGACATCGGCGAGCTTGGTGGTGACCACGCCGTCCTTGAGGAGGAAGTCGCCGACCTTACCGACGATCGATGCCGGATCGAAGGACTCGACCGGCGAAGCGCTGCCACTGACGACGCTCGTCTGGTGCGACCACTTGTCGCCGGTCAGGCTCGTCTTGACGTAGAGGTCCTGCCCGATCACGACCACGTCACCCGACAATCCCAGGAGGGCTGGAACGCCGAAGGTGAGATGGACGTTCTTGCCCGGGATGTCGACATCGGCCTCCAGCGTGGTCCCGTCGAGCTTGACGTTGCCGCCAGTGGAACCAGGCATCGAGAAGGAGCCGTCGACTGCCAGCGACATGTGGAAGCTCTTCAGCTTGGCGGTCGCTTCGAGGCCCTGGGTGATGATGTCGGTGGGGCTCGTCAGCGCCGGCGTTGACTGGCAGGCAGCCAGCACGGCAAGCATGACCACCATGACCGGTGCGAGTCTGCGGAGCACGTGCGGCCTCTCCCTTGCGTTGGATTTCCAGTGCAGGATACCCGTTCGAGCCTCAACCCCACCTAGACCGATGGTCCTGGCCCACTCGCCCACTCGGCTGGTCGACTACCGTAGGCCGATGCGCCGCGTCGAACGTACCGCTCTCATCCCCGCCTCCCCGGCGGCGGTCTATGGGTTCCTGTCTGACCCGACCAACTTGCCGAACTGGCAGGCAGGCGTCATCTCCTCGATCCGCACCTCTCCCGCACCGACGGTGACCGGCTCGACCGGCCGCGTCGTGCTCGAGGTGATGGGCAATCGCATCACGGCCGACACCACGGTCCGCGAGGCCGTGCCCGATCGGCGGCTCGTGCTGGCGACCAGTGTGAGCGGCATGTCGGTGGTCGGCTCGCTGGACCTCGTAGAAGCGGAGGGCGGCACGCAGGTCACGTTCGCCTCGGAGATCAAGGCTGAGAACATCTTCATGGCCCCGCTCGAGCGCATGGTCACCGACGCCGCCGAGCGCGACCTGGATACCAGCCTGGCGCGGCTGAAGGAAGCCATCGCCGCACTGTGAAGGCGTTCGTCACCGGTGGTGGCGGCTTCATCGGCGGGGAGGTGATTCGACGGCTCCGTGGCCGCGACGACGAGGTGGTCGCGGTCGTCCGCGACGCCGGCAATGCCGATCGGCTGACCGAGCTCGGGTGCAAAGTCGTCGAGGGCGACCTGGCGGCCATGCCGACAGGAGCTCTCGTAGACGCGATGCGCGGGTGCGATGCCGTTTTCCACGTGGCGGGCTCCTATCGCATCGGGATTCGCGCCAGGGAGCACGCCGCCATGTACACGGCCAACGTGGTCGCCACGGAGCGCGTCCTGGATGCCGCCACCGCGGCCGGCATCGCGCGCGCCGTCCACGTCTCGACCGTGAACACCTATGGCGATACGCATCGGCGCATCGTGGACGAGACGTACCGGCGGCCGCAGCCGCCACGCTTCCTCTCGTACTACGACGAAACGAAGTACCTCTCCCACCTGGCGGCCGAGGAGCGGATGGCGGCCGGCGCCCCGATCTCGATCGCGCTGCCGGGCCAGGTCTACGGCCCGCACGATCCGTCGCAGTTCGGCGCCACCCTCTTTCAGGCCATGGCGGGCACGCTGCCGGCTGTCACCTTTCCAGCCCTCGGCCTGAACATGGTCCATGTCGAGGACCTGGCGGGCGGCATCCTCCTCGTGCACGATCGCGGAACGGCCGGTGAGGAGTACGTCCTCGGCGGCGAGATCGTCACCGTCCGAGAGGTGGTGCGGCAGGCCGCGGCGGCTGCCGGCAAGAAGGCTCCGTGGCTCACCATGCCGACCCTGCTGCTGCACATCCTGTCGCCGTTTGGCGGGCTCATCGGTCCCGCGCTAGGGGTGGCTCCGAACCTGGGCGAGGTGATTCGTGCGGCAGAGGGGGTCACCTACTGGGCAACCGATGCCAAGGCTCGGACGGAGCTCGGCTACGCCCCTCGGGATCTCGAATCAGGACTGCGGAGTTTGCGCCCAGCTTGAGGGCAGCATCGGGTTGAGATCAGGGAAGCGCCAAAGGGGCGTCGTAGCCGAAGAACGCGGGCGATCCTGGGTCGCCTGAACAGCCGGCGACCGGGACGGGAGCGAGCGCGAACACCGGGACCCGATCCAGCCCGATCAACAGATCGATTGAAAGAGGTTCACTCGGCGGCGCCCCGCACCAGTTGGCGAAGCCGAGGGAAGTCCATGCCGCCCCGATTCCGGGTAGGTCTAGCGAATCGGCGCGGGCCGACGCCTCGGACTGCCCGACCACGCGGCCGGCACCGTCGCGAAGCTCCGCGACGGGTGAGGTGGGCAACCGGCAGTCCGGGGCGACAGCGCTTCCGTAGTTGAGGACAACCACAGTTGCCCAGTTCGTCCCGGCGGCAACGCCCCACTCCCCGATGAATGCGGTCAATTGGTCCGCGCGACAGTCTTCGATCGGCCCGCCGACGACGGCCAGTCCCGAGGGAAGGAATGCGGAGGCGCTGGCGCCCGACGGTGCCTCCGGGGCGTTACAGCGCGGCAGAGAGACGGCATTGTCCGCGCCGGGCGTGCCGATTGACGCAGCCAGCGCGCCGCCTTCCTGGGGCAGCGCCAGCCGCATGCCGAGCGGCAGGCTCGGTGGAGACGAGCACCAATTGGTCCAGATCACCGTGGCGAAGGCAACTTCGCCGACGGGCAGCGGCACATTGTCGCCGGGCGACTCGCCGGAGACGGCACCGGCGATGATGGCCCCGGCCGCATCCAGCAATTCAACCTTTGGCGCACCCTGCAGGTCACATCGGGCATTCGAGACATTCACGACCACCGCTGCTGCCACCAGGGAGCCGGTCGCCCCATCCCAGCCTGCTGCGACCAGCCCCAGCTGGTCGGCCCGGCAGCGCGGGGTGGCAGCGGTTCCCTGCGTTTCATCGGGTCTCGGTGACGCCGCAGCTGTGACGGATGGTGATGCAGCGGGCGTGGGCGAACGCATGCTCTCGTCGCTGGGGCGAAATGGACCAAGGAAGAGTCCGATTGCCAGCACGCCGATGGCGGCTATGCCCAGGATCGCCATTGAACCCCGGCTGAACTGCATCGCGCTCCTCCCGAGAAAGGACATTACGCCTTCGGCGCTCGGAGGTACATTACCGGGATGGACGGTCAATCTCGATTGAGGCACCCCGGAGTATTCTCCCGGCATTAAGGGGAGCAAGACGAGTCTCCTGACGGCGCTGGCCGCAGCAGCGGTGGTCTCGGCCTGCCTCGGACCCCAGGCCGCGCGGCCTGCCCAATCCACCATTGTCGCCGTTGGCCTCATCGCCGAACAGCGCTTCGAGAGCGCCGGTCTGACGTTCACCCTTGAGGGCGGCAAGACATGGGAGGCCGCGACCGGCACGTACCGCTGGATCACGAATTGGGGCACAAAGCTCCTGGTCGCCGGCACCGATGCGAGCGGAATCTGGCTCGCCACCTTCGGTCCTCAGCAAGGCCTGCCGGCGAACTGCTACTTCTCGCCGGAGGTTGGTACGGAGTGGGGCGACGGGATCGCGATCAAAGGAGTCCTCTGGCCCAAGGCGCCTTCGTTCGTGGCTGACACGACGCCATCCGTGGGAAGCGACTACCCGGGTGGCACCAGGTTCTGCCTGAACTCAGCCGGACAGATCGCCTCGATCATCCCCAACACGTACCGACCCAGTCCGACAGAGTGATGTCCGTCGCGAGATCCGCAGCGCTCATCGCGACGTTCGCGCTCGTCGCAGGCTGTTCGCTGCCTGGCCCAGCCATTCAATGCCCTGATCCCGTGGACCTTTCGCAAGCGGATTGCGATCATGCCGTCCGGATCGCCACGAGGGCGCTCCCCCTTGAGCAGCGCGACCTGTCTTTCGCGCGGATCGTGGTTTCCGATTTCTGCGCGCATGGCGTGCCGTGCCCAAGGACGATCGCCAGGATGGCGCTGGTGACCTTCTACCACGATGGCGAGCCACCCTCTCCCGTCAGCGTCACAATCGAACCCTGGCGCGCCCATTTCATCGGCTCGCCGTCGCCAGCCCCGCTCCAGTAGGCGAATTCGACCCTGCGCTATACTCCCGCCCGAACGCGATGACGCGGGACCAGTAGGCATCCGCCTCGATCCACAGCGAGCCGGGATGGTGCAAGCCGGCGATCGAACGGCACCGAACTCGCCCGCCGAGCAGCCGGACACCCGGCCGGGATGGCGTCCGATAGCAGCGCCGATGAGTGGACCGATCGTGGGGTTGTAGCTCAGCTGGGAGAGCACCTGCATGGCATGCAGGGGGTCGGGGGTTCGAGTCCCCCCAGCTCCACCACCCCAATCGGTCAAGTCAGAGTGGTACCGCGAAGGCCCCCCTTCGTCCTGACGAGGCGGGGGCTTTGTGTTGAGGACCACGTGACGAAGATGACGACGAACAATCCGGCGCGGACGGCCAGCGATGGCCGCCCCTGGACGCTGCGCGCCGCTCGCCCCACCGACGCGCGTGCGCTGGCGGCGCTCTTCGCCGATGTGCGGCGCGAGGGCCGCTGGCTGGTGACCCCGGCCTCTGCCGTCAGCCAGCCATCCGAGGCCTTCTACATCGGCGAGATGATTCGTGACTCGGGCAGCCTGGCGCTGGTAGCCGAGGCCGACGGCGACGTCGTGGGCAATGTCCTGATCAGCACGGAGCGCAGCGTGGTGAGCGACCACGTCGGCACCCTCTCGATCTGCGTGGCCGATGGGTGGCGCGAGGTCGGGATCGGCTCTGCGCTGGTCAAGGCCGCCCAGGAGTGGTCGCGTGAGCGGGGCCTGGCCAAGGTGGCCCTGGGCGTCTTCCCGGACAACGACCGGGCGATCGCGGTGTACGAGCATGCGGGCTTCGTGCGTGAAGGGCTGCGCATTCGCCAGTACCGCGTGCCCGGCGGCGGGTTCCGCGACGAGCTGCTGATGGCGTGGTTCCCCGAGGTGACGCCATGAGCACCACCGACCCTGCCATGGCGCGCGGCTTCGACGCCTGGGCCGATGAGTACGACCGGTTCCGCCCGGGATATCCCGACGAGGTATTCGAGACCATCCAGGCGAGGCTGCAGCTCTCGGACAATCCCTCGGTGGTGGACCTGGGAGCCGGCACTGGCCGCGCCAGCCTGGCGATGGCGGCGCTGGGCTGGCGGGTGACGGCGGTTGAGCCGGGCAGATCGATGCTGGAGCTGTTGCGCGAGACCGCATCCGAGAATGGGCTGTTGGTGTCGACCATCCAGGCCAATGCCGAGGTCACCGGCCTGGACCCGACATCGGTCGACCTGGTCACCGCCGCCCAGGCGTTCCACTGGTTCGACAAGCAGGCTGCCATGGAGGAGATCGCTCGCATCCTGAAGCCCGGCGGCGGCCTGGCGCTGATCTGGAATGTCCGTGACGCCGAGCGTTCGCCATTCCTGGCCGCCTACGCGGCCCTGCTGAAGGATTCGAGCGAGCGCGCCGACGATTCCGGCATCGGGCGCTATGAGTCAAGAGGCCGAGCCGGGACGCAACGGGCGCTGGAGGAGGCTCCGGGCTTCGATGCACCCGAGCTGATCGAGCTGCATCAGCACGTGGCCATGACCGCCGAGCAGTTCGTGGGGATGGCATTCACCGCGTCGTACGTGCGAGTCGGCATGTCGTCCGAGCGGCAGCATCAATTCCGACGCGACCTGGTCGCGCTGCTGGAACGCCACCGGCTGGGGGACGGGAAACCATTTGCCGTCCCGTATCGGGTCGACCTGTGGATCACACGAAGGAGCGGAGCATGACCACCACGGAGCGCTTCGACCCACGGACCTACGAGCCGGCCTGGCGCGAGCGCTGGGCCGCCGATGAGCTCTATCGGGCCGATGACGACGACCCGCGGGCCAAGCACTACCTGCTGACCATGTACCCGTACCCCTCGGGCGACCTGCACATCGGTCACTGGTATGCCGCCACGGGGCCCGACATCGTGGCGCGCATGCGCCGCATGCAGGGCCTGAACGTGATGTTCCCGATGGGCTTCGACTCCTTCGGGCTGCCGGCCGAGAACGCGGCGATCGATCGCGGCGTGCACCCCTGGGAGTGGACGAACGCCAACGTGGACCGGATGCGGACCCAGTTCCGCTCAATGGGCTGCATGTTCGACTGGAGCCGCGAAGTCGTCACCCACGACCCCGCCTACTACCGCTGGACGCAGTGGCTCTTCGTGCAGTTCTTCCGCGCGGGGCTGGCGTATCGGGCCATGGCGCCGGTCGACTGGTGCCCCAAGGACCAGGTGGTGCTGGCACGAGAGCAGGTTGAAGGCGCCGATCGGCACTGCTGGCGCTGCGGCACGCCGGTCATCAAGCGCGACCTGGAGCAGTGGTTCTTCCGGACCACCAAGTACGCCGATGAGCTGCTGGACTTCAGCAAGATCGACTGGCCGGACCCCATCCGCCTGATGCAGACCAACTGGATCGGTCGCAGCGAGGGCGCCGAGATCGACTTCGCGGTGGAGGCCGATGGGGTGGCGCCGATCCGGGTCTTCACCACCCGTCCCGACACCATCTTCGGCGCAACCTTCATGGTGCTCGCCCCTGAGCACCCGGCGGTGGCCCCGCTGACGGCCCCGGAGCGGGCCGAGGAGGTGGCCGCGTACACCGCCGCGGCGCGCCGCGAAACCGAGATCGAGCGGATGAGCACCGAGCGCGAGCGGAAGGGGGTCTTCATCGGCTCGCATGCGGTCAACCCCATGACCGAGGAGCGCATCCCGATCTGGATCGCCGACTACGTGCTGCCCGGCTACGGCACGGGCGCGATCATGGGCGTCCCCGCGCACGACGAGCGCGACTTCGCCTTCGCCACCCGCTACGACCTGCCGATCCGCTACGTGGTGCTGCCGCGAGGCGGGACGGCGCCGCAGGGCGAGGCCTTCGTGGCCCACACCGCGGACGAGGTGCTGGTCGGGTCGGGCGACTTCACGGGCATGACCGCGGCCGAGGGGATCGCGGCCATCACCGCGGAGCTGGCACGCCGCGGGCAGGGGGAGGCGGCGATCACCTACAAGATCCGCGACTGGCTGATCAGCCGGCAGCGCTACTGGGGCGCCCCGATCCCCATCGTCTACTGCGACGAGCACGGCGCGCAGCCGGTGCCGGAGGACCAACTGCCGGTGCTGCTGCCGCACGACGTGGACTTCGCGCCCACCGGCGTGTCGCCGCTGCAATCGAACGAGGAGTTCCTGAACGCGACCTGTCCGGTCTGCGCCGGACCGGCGCGCCGCGAGACGGACACGATGGACACCTTCGTGGACTCGTCGTGGTATTTCCTGCGCTACGCCTCGCCGCACGATGAGGAGCGCGCGTGGGATTCGGCCGCGGTGGAGGACTGGCTGCCGGTCGACCTGTACACCGGCGGCGCCGAGCACGCGGTCCTGCACTTCCTGTACGCCCGCTTCTTCGTCAAGGCGCTGCGCGACATGGGGCAGCTGAACTTCGACGAGCCGTTCATGGCGGTGCGCAACCAGGGGCAGATCCTGGGCGCCGACCACCACCGCATGAGCAAGTCGCGCGGCAACGTCGTCAACCCTGACGACCTGACCTCGCGTTTCGGCTCGGACACAGTGCGCTGCTTCCTGATGTTCATCGGGCCGTGGGACATGGGCGGGCCGTGGAACCCGTCGAGCATCGAGGGGGTGCATCGGTTCCTGGGTCGAGTCTGGGCGGTGGCCCAGGCTGGCCCGGGCGGGCAGCCTCGGCATGTTCCCGGGATGCCACCCCCACAAAGCCTGGCCGGTGAGCAGCCCGGCAGCGGCGGAGAAGGGCGTGAGACGCTGGGCGCCATCGAGGGGGGTCAGCGCGGGCTGCGGCATGCGACCCATGTGGCCATCAAGGAGGTCGGCGAGGACTACGCCGAGTTCCACTTCAATACCGCGCTCTCGAAGATGATGGGGCTGACCAACGCGCTGGGCGACGCGCGCGACGCCGGCCTGGCCGGGACCGATGCCTACGCCGAGGCGGTCGACGCGCTGCTCCTGCTGCTGGCGCCGATGGCGCCGCACATCAGCGAGGAGCTGTGGTCGCGGCGCGGGAAGCCGTACAGCATCCACCAGCAGGCGTGGCCGGCCTACGACGCCGGGCTCGTCATCGCCGACACGATCGAGCTGCCGGTGCAGGTCGACGGGAAGCTGCGCGATCGGTTGGTGGTGGCCCCCGATACGGCTCCCGACGAGATCGAGCGGCTGGCGTTGGCCAGTGAGCGGGTGCAGGCCCACCTGAAGGGACGCACGCCTCGCAAGGTGGTGCAGATCCCCGGGCGCCTGGTGAATATCGTCACGCCCAAGAACGACTGAAATGTTCGCTAAGCGGTCGCCAAGCGGTCGCAGAGTAGGCTGACCAACATGCCGCACGCAATCGGGATTACGACGGGATGACGCACTCAGTGCGACAGATTCGCCTCCAAAGTGACGAACTGACCTTCTGGGTGGAGGTCCGCGCTTGCACTGAAGACCGGCGGCTAGCAGTCGCTTTTCTCGCTGGAGATCCCGAAATCGGAATGGGTCCAACCGAGCAGGATGCGATTCTCGATGCCCTCAAACCTCTAGGCGAAGCGGCTTCCCGCCTTCTTACCGAGAGCCTCTAATAGTCCGGGAGGTCCTGAATGGCTAGGCGATAAGGTGCGCGGCGCCGGGACGATTGTGGTCGACGCGACCTCGCTCAAGGCCGCGAGCATGCTGCTCGGCATGGCATCTCCCCGGAATCGAGGGCATTAAGAAATTCAAGGAAGCGACCGAGGTCGGACTCGACGTCGTCGAGTACCTGTCGAAGGCGGATGCGCCCGCCCAGCCGCAGGACACCTGACCCTTGGGAGTGCGCGTAACTGCACGCTACTCCCAGGCCACCACGTTGTGGTATTGGCCTGCTTACCTCCTGGCCGGCTACCGCTCCGGACTAGTAGCCCGCGGCGAACTCTCTCGCCTGAGCCTCAGTAACCCCAGGGCCTATCCAGGCCGTATACCGACAGCCCGCCTCCGCCCAGCTGAGGGTGATTTGCCCTCGCGGTGGATCTCCTATGTTGAAAAGCGCTGCGTGCTGCCCGCGAACGACAACGGCGCTCGGGTCATTCGGCGCTACGGTTGCGGGATCGATGATCGCGAACTGGCCAACAAGCTGACTGACCTCATTCTGTCCATCACCCCAAACGTACAAGACCCCGTAGTCGCCCTGGACTTGGTGAGGAGATCCGGGATCCCCGCCCAAGGGAAGTACCCTCGGGGCCACGGCGCTGCACGCTGAGGTAGAGGGTGAGATAGACGGTAATGCCGACTGGGAGGTGGTGCATGCCCCGAACAAAAGCGCCAGGGTGATTGCCACGGTCGCGCGAATGAATACCCTGCTAGTCATCGGCAACCGGCACTAACCCCGGGCCAATTCCGTGGTGACGACCGTCCGCTACAAACACGACCAAATCATATGTCGTTAGAAGCGTTCCGCGACCCTGAACGACGCCCAATGGGTCAACAAGGAACGCTGACGGGGTGGGAAGGAAGGCAGCATCGGGCTCCGAGATGACCACCCAGTCACCGGCCGATGGGGTGCCTACGGTTCCCACCGTTAGCACATGCAACTCGTAGTCGAGGACCATCGGCCGCACATCATTCAGGCCGGCAAGGATCGTTGTGCATGCCTCGCAATCGGCCTTGACCAAGATCAGCAGAGCCCATCGCGAAGTGAGAATGGCGGCGATATGGGACGAGACGGGCCGGCCCACAAGCAGGTAGTCCGTGCTGGGCCAATTTGGTTCATCGTGGTCGGATTCTGAGCCGTGTCCCAGATCCATCGCGTGGTCGGTTGCCAGATGGTCACGCCAAGATCGCTGTACACCCTCCATCGCGAGGGCTTGTCGGCTCACGACCACCGTCAGAATTCCGATCAGTGAGAGTTGGACGAGCTCGGTTAGCTCCACGAGGGCGAGCCTCGACGCGGTAGCAAATGCCATGCGACCGGGACTACAAGCGCAATGGATAGGATCGCAGTTGGGGTCAGGCTGCGGGATGGCCCGAGGACAGCAACACCTACGGAGGCCACCACCAAGAACGCATTTCGCAGGAAGCTCGTTCGGTCTGGTGGTCGCGTTGATGGTCCAAAGCAACCACAGCCGATTGACAATGCCCGGCTCCTCCATAGCGCCCCGGTTGCGACAACTAGACCGAAAGCAGACAGCAGCCCAGGCCACACCGGGAAGCTTGCCAGGACGATCGCAACGGCGACTTCAGCACCGACCGTCACTGGCGCGAGCGCATTTGGCAAAGGCAGGCCAAGGGCCGTAAGCCATTCCACGTGGTTTCGCCAACTGATCGCCTTGCCGACCGCTGCCAACAGCCAGACCGCGGCGAGACCTACCGCTAAGACCGTCGCCAGGACTGGTGCTTCAAACATCGACTCGGGCCCGACGCAAATAGTCCTGCGCTGGCTTCAGGTCCATCGCCTCAAGGCCCTCAGGGGTTGAGATGAACCAGCGCTGAGCCCCTATCGAACTGTCGGCCAGAACCGCTCGTGCCTCGAATCCGCGCCCAGCGTAGGGGGCCGGCAAATCGAACAACAGGATGCGCGTCCCGCGTCGGTGCTCGATCCACGCGTCCAACAGCGTTCCCTCCGACGTCGGCGGACCTATCCTCACGGGTCGATGCAGGGATGGTCGCAACAGTGGTACTGATCGAACTCGCGACGCTTGGCACGAATTCGTTCACGGAAGGCTATTCCGTTAGCGTTCCAGCTGTTGTTGGTCAAACTCTGTTGGGTAAAGTTGGTCCCCATGCATACCGTGCCTGTGCATCCCGATGTGCCGCATGGATTCCAAAACTTACAGTTGGCGTGCGGTCTCAATCGGTCAGCGAGGTCCGGCGTTGCCAGGTGTGAGACCAAGAATGCCAGGGAGCATTCCTGGAAGAAGCTAGGGCCGGAGATGTTCCCTGATCCGCACCCACCGAAGCACCCGTTGAGCATGATGCCCATGGTTTTGCAGTTGCAGCCACATTGGCTGATGGCCTGAGCGTCATCCCAACTGCTGCAAACCACGATCTGACCGCTATAGCGGACGAAGAAATCGTAGCCAGATGTGCAGTAGTTGGTCGTTGTGTTCTGGTGGGCGTTGGGTGAGCCAGTATGGTGCACGACCACATAGGCTCGCCGAGGAGCCGTCCCATAGTGGCTCATGTCAAAGCGTCCCGGGTGTATTCCTTGTCGAGTCGGGCGAGGTCGCCCGGCTCAATCACTTCCACTATGTCGAAGCCCGTCTCTGGCACATCCCACATTGTTTCAGCGGGCGAACACGGCAGCTCTGATCGGCGAGTGTCGGGCTGGGGCAGACGTGCTTCCTCGCCCGCGGCTCGAGCGGCCGCGGGGAGCGCATGGCTCAACACAACGCTTGCCGAAGTGAAAAGAGCAAGCTCGACAAACCGACGTCTGCTCAGGTTCGCGCCAGGCTGGGAATCCACGGGCGCCTTCGGGGGCTCCGGGTCGGGGGTCGCCCATTGGTTTCGCGGCATGTTCCTCGCTCCGGTCCATCGTTAGGGATTGCGAATGCAAAAGCAAGTCCCGTTCAGCTCACTTCTGGTGCCCGTGACGGCTATTGAGCCACAGCGCCAGGCCGAGTACCCCAGCCGTCGCGGCTCCCGCGCCGATAGACAGCCCGGCCCCACACGGGACGCCGTAGCCGAACACTGACGAACACTGCGGAGGTAGGGAGTCGACCCCGCCCGTGGGTGCAAGCAGCACCCACACGACGAGACCGGCGAGGAGCGGAACAGCAATCCTGACTCCCATCAGCCAAGAACCCTGCAGCATCAGCGTCACTCTTCGGCATTCAGTTGACAGCGACGTTGACGCCCAGGGCGTCATCTATCCGATCGGCTCGGGAGAACAAGTCTCGGTCGAAAGGCCAGACCGGATCGTAGCGCCAGCCCTGATGGAGCCCGTAGGCAGTATTGCCCCAGTACACGGACCCACCACTGTCGCCGGGAGCCGCCAATCTCGCCGCCATCTGCACGAGGCTGCACGCAGCTCCGTTGCAGACGTTGAGCTGGATGACTTGCTGGCAGTCCTGGAAGCTCGCGATGCCGTTCTTACAGAGGGACTGCCCCACGACCGGAGCACCCACGGCAGCGACATCGCGCCTGTTGACTTCGGTTGCGTTGGCGTTACCCGCGTAGAAATCATCGGGTTTAGCCTGAGGTCCGGTATGCCACTGGAAGTCACCGTGAGCCCCGATATGGCCTGCCTGAATGTTCAGAGCTACACCGTCGTCGGATAGAGTATTCGAGCAATGTCCAGCGGTGCTAATGCCACTCACCCCTGAGGAGGTCCTGACCACAAACCCTGACGTGCAAACCCCCGAAAGACTCTCGCCGCCCATGTGTTCGGTGTTGCTGTCAGTACCGCCCAGAGCCGGGAGGTTTGATCGGACCACGGAGACGGTGATGCTGTCGAGAATGTCTCCTGCGCCGGAATCGATGAGCTTCTCCGTGGCGCCTGCGCGAAGGTCATCGAGCACGGAATCTGCCACGCCGCCGTCCAGTGCAACGACAGTCGTAATCTGGCGGGTATCAAAGTCGAACGAGGTCGACGCGTCTCGGACCCCGGCCGTGTCGAATGCGGCGTAATGGACTGTCGCAATCGCCTTCTCAAGTTCGAGCTCGGTGAACCCCAAGTCGGTTTGCACCTCGACCTTAACGTTTGCGTGGCTCTTACCGAACGTGTCGATGATCGCGAGGGCGCTATCAGGGGCGCCAGCCGCGAAGGCAACCCACGCGCCCCCAGCATCGACGATCTCTGCACCGGTGAAGGCCTCTGGAGCCACCTCGCGGACCGTCGACACCGCAAGGGCAAAATTATCGTTCCACGCGTAGCGGTCGATTGCCTCCTGGAGGGACATACCATGTTGACCAGCGACGGCTTTCAGGTCCTCGAGCTCCGCATCACTGATAGGATCATCGATCTGAGGCTGCGCCACGTCCGGGAGGGGCAGGCTCTCGCCTCCGGCGGCAGTGTCTGTCTGTGCCACGAGAACGGCCGTCATCAGCGTCAGCATTACGACAACCGACAGGCCACCCCGTCTCACCATGGCCCTTCCTTTCAGCTATCAGCCTTCAGCATTACCGGGGGGATCCCGGAATCGATTCCCGCTAAAGCGCGGGCGCCCGGCGTCCCACTATCATATGACTCCTCGTCAAGCCTGAAATTACCGGGCGTCGCCCGGACCAACGAGCCAACCGGGGCATGGACCGTTTCCGGTGCTCGTTCGCCAGCGCAACTCGCACCTGATCGAGGGGGTGCATCGCTTCCTGGGTCGCGTCTGGCCGGTGGCCCAGGCGACGGGCGGCGCAGGCGACGCCGGCGGGGCGGAGCGCGGGCTGCGGCATGCCACCCATCGGGCCATCAAGGAGGTCGGCCAGGACTACGCCGGGTTCCACTTCAACACGGCGCTCTCGAAGATGATGGGGCTGACCAACGCGCTCGGCGACGCACGCGATGCCGGCCTGGCCGGGACCGATGCCTACGCCGAGGCGGTCGATGCGCTGCTCTTGCTGCTGGCGCCGATGGCGCCGCACATCAGCGAGGAGCTGTGGTCGCGGCGCGGGAAGCCGTACAGCATCCACCAGCAGGCCTGGCCTGCCTTCGACCCTGCGCTGGTCACGGCCGACACGATCGAGCTGCCGGTGCAGGTCGATGGCAAGCTGCGCGATCGGCTGGTGGTGGCACCGGGGACCGCCCCTGAGGAGATCGAGCGCCTAGCATTGGCGAGCGAGCGAGTGCAGGCGCACCTGAAAGGCCGGACACCGGCCAAGGTGGTCCAGATCCCCGGTCGCCTGGTGAATATCGTCACGCCGGGGAGTAATTGAAGTGTCCGCGGGTGCCCAGCCGGAGACCGGGTTCAGTGACTCAGTTCAGATTGGTCGGCGCCGCCACACAACCCACGCGGCCAGTCCGGTCGACCCAGAGGTGACGACCGCCAGAACGCCCGCTTCACGAGCTACCCACGTCCAATAGTCGCTACCAGGAATCATCAAGTACCGGCCGAATTCCGTCCCGGGCGGCAGATTTTCGATATTTCGCTCCGTGGTCACCGTCCCGTCCGGAAGGATCGCCACTGGCCCGAGCGTCATCCCGTTTATGAACGGCGAATCCGGCGTGAGATCTGAAGGGTCGATCACGACTGCCTCAGCGCGACGCCAGACATCCAGGGCAAGCGTCACTCCGACGATGACGCTCGCGGACAAGGCAATGGCTACCAAGACCGCCGGCAGTGTGCGGCCGAGGAAGGCACCCGCAAGGACTGCAAGTAGAAGCGCCACGATGCCCCTCATCGGGACAATCAAGCCTCGCTGATCGTACCGAAGCAGGCCCGGGTCATCCCCCGCGAGGCGGGTCCAAGCCAGTTGCTCACTGGCCGCCGCCATCACCAGCAATAGCGCCACTGCAACCAGCAGCAACGGCCAGACTCGGCCTGCCAACCAACCGACACGATTGACGGCAAGGGACCAGGAGAGTTGAGCCGTGCGGAGTTCCAATTCGCGAGCCACGATCGGGACTCCCAGGACAACCCCCGCGAGCATCGGCGCAGGCACGACGAGCCACATCGCCAGGCTTGCGCTTTGGTCCCAGATGGCGAACTGCGGCTGCACGACACCGCAATTGGTTGCGTTCACTGCCGTAAGCCGGAAGCAGCTTGGATATTGGGCGGCGAGCCCGCCTAGCCGCCAGCCGATGAAGAGCACCGCCGCCAACCAGGCGCTTACCGCCAAGACGATCGCGGTCACCTCAAAACGGTGGAGCCGGAATACCAGTCGCATCCAGGTCAAGCTCCTCAATTCACGGCCTCCCCCGACTGGCGAAGAGCAGAAAGATGGCCCAACACGATCTCCTCCAGTGAAGCCGGTCGCGACTCCGGAGGTTCGGCAGCACGTTCATGGTGAATGAGGCTGAGCGCCATCCCGCCGGGGTCGGGGAACTGGCCCACGATCTGTTCCTGGTGACTCACCGACGATATCGAGAAGCACGCCAGGGCATCCTCAATGGAGGTCTGCAACAGCAGCTTCCCGCTACCTAGCACGATGAGCCGGTCGCACGCCTGCTCAATATCTGTGACGATGTGGGATGAGAGAAGGGCCGTCGTACCTTCGCCTCTGACGGCGCCGACGACAAGCTGGAGGAATTCGCGCCTGGCGAGCGGATCCAGCTGGGCGAGTGGCTCGTCCAAGAGCAGAACCTCAGGGTGGGTCGCCAGAGCGATGGACAGGATGACCTGAGCCTGTTGGCCGCCGGAGAGCCGACCGCCTAGGCTTTCGAGCGGAATGCCCAACGCATCAAGCCGACTTCGTGCCATTTCGCGGTCGAATGCTGGTCGCAGGAACCCGGCCATGCGCAGGTGCTCCTCGACTGAAAGGCTCTCGTAGAGTGCGGGTGACTGGGAGACGTAGCCAACGCGACTCAGTGCGCTTCGCCGGTCGCGCCAGGCGTCATGGCCCGCAACGAGAGCGGAACCGGTGGTGGGTCGCTCAAAGCCGACCCAACTCCGCAGGAGTGTGGACTTCCCGGCACCATTCGGCCCAACCAGTGCCGTGATGCCGCCTGCGGCGATCTGGAGGTTGATCCCGCGCAATGCCCATCGGCGGCGCCCAAAGCGCTTGCCGAGGTCATTCGCCCCAAGGATGGGCATCACCGGGAGATTCGGTTCAAGCGACCGAATTGTACCGTGCCAGAACTATTGTCGGCGGCCACAATCATGCGATACGGTGACGCTCAACCTATCCTAATTGCCAAGAGGAAGGAGCGTCGCGATGCGAATGAGGGAGTCGACTCACAGATCGATCGGGAAGCAGCTGCGGACCCTTGTCGTGGCCGTGGTCTTGGCGAGCGTCACTGTTGCAGGGGCGCCGAAACCAGTATCAGCGTCAACTCCTTGCTCTGTAACTCTCTTTGCGCCAACGACCAACGGGGTGGTAGCCACGCATGTCGCGTACGGTGACTGCCCGCCTAGCCCCACGATGGATTGGATCAAGGGGCAGCTTTACAGCCTCTTCTTCGCCTGGCCGACTCTTCAGGCGAGTTGCATTAACAACAACAACAGTTCGAATCCTCAAGGGTGCCAGTCGCAATACAACTGCAACGGATCAGGGACCCTCGAGCACTTCGGCAAGGTCAACGTCCGTGACATCGCTGGCGGAGAGACAGGCTGGCGCGAAAGCGGGCACGCGTGGCTCACGTGCTGACGGCCTTCAGCTTATTGCGATAACGCCGGGTACGGAGAACTCGCTTTCTGTCGAATGGCCCGACGCAAGGACATGACTGCGATCACTGCGCTCTTCGCACTGATCGCAGTCAGCATGTCCGGCTGCCTTGCGCTCCAATCTAGCAGCGATGCCAATAGTCACTCTCGCCTAGTGGCTGCTACTTGGTTTGATGCGGCCTCCAAGGATCAGCAGAGTCTCCTAGAAGACGAGATCATCACCGCCGATGAGTACGGGCAGGCCCTGAATGCTGGAAGGCGGTGCATGGAAGACAAAGGGTTCCATGTTTCTCCCCTCCAGGACCTGCCTGATAGAATCCGGCGCGACTTCATCGTCTACGCCGGCACGCGGTCAGATGACGATGTCACCCCCGAATGGCAACGGTGTCGCGATCAACACTACGGCGTCGTTGAAGGCATATGGCTTCTCCAGCACGTTCGCCAGGACACGAGCAAGGTCGAGGAAGAACTCCTCAGGTGTCTCGCTGGCAACAGCATCACGGGAGCTACCATTGGCATGGCCGACTCGGACCTCGTTCAGTTGCTGTACCAGCGGGCGGCTTCGGAGCAGGCGTGGACTTGTCGGGAAGTCTTTCTTATCACGTCTGGGAACTTGCAACCACTTCCGCCAGGAGGCCCGCCGTAGTCCCCGGCATGGCCAAAGAAGGCTATGACCGAGCTGGACGACTAACTGGGTCCCCTGATGAGCCGACGGTAAGCATCGGGTAAGGCACAGGGCCCTAGGCTGGCCGTCCTGTCTCCGGAGCCCGCCGTCGAGTGCCCGGACGTCGGGTTCCGGACAGGTCATCCATTCGCTCGCCTCCCGCGAGGGTGGTGGACCGATGTCCGTCGGCGACCGGATCGCCGTGGCTGCACTCGCGGCCGCCCTGGTGGCCGTGGGGTTGGGGGCCTGGCTACTGCTCGCTGTCGGAGCGGCCGCGGACCCTGCCGGTCAAGGGGTGCTCGACCCCTTCGGCGACGCGTCGGCTTCCTTCGCCGCTTCCCTCGACGCTGGTTCGGTGGTCGTCGACGTGGAAGGTGCAGTGCTGCATCCGGGCATCATCGAGCTGCCCGCTGGGGCGCGCGTGGCCGAGGCACTCGACGCGGCGGGAGGCTATTCACCCCAAGCCGACCTCGTCGCCTCAGCGGCGCAGGTGAACCTGGCGGCGGTGGTGCACGACGGCCAGCAGATCGTGGTGCCGACCATCGGCGCAC
This sequence comes from Candidatus Limnocylindria bacterium, assembly GCA_038322875.1. Taxonomy (GTDB): domain Bacteria; phylum Chloroflexota; class Limnocylindria; order QHBO01; family QHBO01; genus CF-167. The sequence continues at coordinate 29,058 of JBBQGI010000003.1, forward strand.
CGGCGGTGGGTGGCGGGACCGGCGACGGTGGGACGAGCGGCGGGCTGGTCAATCTGAATGCGGCCGGCCCCGATGCCCTCGATGCCCTACCCGGAATCGGACCGGTCACCGTGCAGAAGATCGTGGCCGCTCGCGCTGAGCAGCCATTCGCCACCCTCGACGAGCTGGTCACGCGCAAGGTCATGACCAATTCGCAGCTCGACAAGATCCGCGATCTCGTAACGCTCGGCTGAGCGGCCACCGGCGCCCATGGCGACTCGCTTCGCCCTTCCTGGGGCCCTGACCGGGATTGCGCTCGGCATTCTCGCAGTCGATGGTCAGGCAGGGTCGTTCGCCCTGCTGGCGGCGCTGCTGGCCGCCGTGGTCGCAGGACTGCTGGTGCCGCTGCGGAGGCCTGTCGTCGCGATCGCCTGTGTCGGGCTGGCCATCGGCCTGGCGCTCGGCGGCTGGCGCGGCTCCGCCGCCGCCCTGCCAGCCGGGCCAGCAAGCGTCTCCGGACTCGTGGGGCGGGGCGAGCTGGAGATGGCCGGTACCGTCGTCGACGACCCGCGTCCGCGCGGCGCCACCCAGCAGGTCGTGCTCGAGGAGATCGTGGCGGCGCGGCCCGATCACCAGGCGGTGCCGATCCGCGGTCGGATCCTGGCCACGATCCCGCGCTCTGTAGCGGTGGCTGTAGGCAACCGCCTCGCGCTGGTGGCAGCGGTCGAGGCACCTGCCGCATTCGACGGATTCGACTACCCGGCCTACCTGGCCCGCCAGGGAATCGGCGGCCTGGTCCGGGTGCGTGGGGCAACGGTCCTCGACGGACCCTCGCGAACCGGCCCTGCGCAGCTCGCCGCAACCGCCCGCCGCTGGTTGCTCGGCGGCCTCAACGACATGGTCCCCGAGCCCGAGGCGGCGCTCGGCGCCGGGATCCTGCTGGGGGTGCGAAGCAGCATCGCCCCGGAGATCGCCGACGCCTTCGCCGTCGCCGGCCTGACGCACGTGGTCGCCATCTCCGGCTGGAACATCGCCATCGTGGCGGCGATCGTCGGATCGCTCTTTCGCCCGCTCGAGCAGCGACCAGGCGGACACTGGCTGGCGCCGGCGGGCGCGGCGACAGCGATCGGTGCATACGTCGTCCTCACCGGGGCGTCGCCATCGGTGGTCCGGGCTGCGCTGATGGCTGGCGCGATGATGGTCGCGCGGCTTGGCGGCACACGCGCGCATGCCGCCTCGGCGCTGAGCCTGGCGGCGGCCGGGATGCTGCTTGCCGCTCCATCGGTGCTGTGGGATGTCGGCTTTCAGCTCTCGGCACTCGCAACCGCTGGCCTGATCCTGTTTGCGGTGCCGATCGAGGCTCGGCTGGCCGGCTGGCCGGCCTGGCTGCGCGAGCCGGTGGCGCTGACCCTGGCGGCGCAGCTCACCACCCTGCCGGTCGTGGTCGCGAGCTTCGGCCGACTGTCGCTCGTCGCTCCGGCGGCGAACGTCGTCGTCGTGCCGATGGTTCCCCTCGTCATGCTGCTGTGCGCCATCGCCGCTCCCGTGGGCGCCGTCGCATCCAGCCTGCATCTGCCGCTGCTGGGCGACGCTGCGCGGTGGGCGGTCGGCGGCACCGCGTGGCTGGTGCTGCGGACAATGATCCTGGCCGGGCAGGCGGCGGCATCGGTTCCGTTCGCGGCGCTGCCGGTGACGGCGCCCGGATGGCTGGCGCTCGCCTGGTACCCCGCGCTGGCGCTCAGCTGGCGACGATTTGTCAGCGGGGCGGATCCGCCGGAAACGGCGCAAACCGAGGCGGAGCTGCTGCCGTTGCGCCTGGTGCGCGGCCGCCCATCGACCCTATCGCGGCTGCTCGAGGGGTTGCGGCCCCTCGCTCGGCCCGCGACCGGGATGGTTGCCGTCGGCCTGCTGCTGGGCGCCCTCACCGTTCTCGGCCTGCCGGATGGGCGCCTGCACCTGGTCGCGCTGGACATCGGACAGGGCGACGCGATCCTGGTCACCGCTCCCTCGGGCGCCACCATGCTGGTCGATGGAGGCCCAGACCCGGATCTCCTGCTCCGCCGGCTCGGCGAGCGCCTGCCGTGGTGGAAGCGGCGGATCGACGTCGTGATTCTCACCCACCCACACGAGGATCACGTCGCGGGGCTGGTCGCGGCACTGGAGCGATACCAGGTCGGCCTCGTCATCGATGGTGGTCGCGACTACCCGAATCCGAGCTACCACCGATTCCTCGAACTTGCCGCCGAGGAGCCGGGCGCTCGGGTGGCCCTGGCGCGGGCGGGCCAGCGCATCAGGCTCGATTCGACGACTCTCGTGACCCTCCTGTACCCGACCGCAGCGGACGTCGCGGGGGCACTGCCCCAGGGCGACATCAACAACGCCTCGGTGGTGGCGCTACTTCGCAGCGGTGCGTTCACGGCGCTCCTGACCGGGGATGCTGAGGCGCCGGTGGAAGCGATGCTGGCCGAGCGCGGATTGCTCTCGCGCGTGGACGTGCTCAAGGTCGGTCACCATGGCTCGCGGTCCAGCAGCAGCCCGCCGCTGCTCGATGCGACGCAGCCTGGGCTGGCGTTGATCTCCGCCGGAGTCGACAACGACTACGGACATCCGCACCAGGTGACCCTCGACGGCCTCCGCGCGATACCAGGGCTGCGCCTGCACCGGACCGATCTCGAGGGAGGCATCGAGGTGATCAGCGATGGTCTCCGCTACCAGGTCCGCAGCCGCTTGGTCACCGATCCGTGGCGTCCCGCGGTCGGGGCACCGATGCCGGCAGGGCGGCCGGCGTCTAGCATCACGGGATGGTCGTCCCCACCCTGGTCGATGCCGAACAGCTGCTCGCCTCCTTCGATCTGCCCGCTGGGATCGTCATCCATTCGCGCGGCGTCAGCCGCGTGGCAGCCGCGGCGGCGCAGCTCCTTGCCGCGGCCGGAGCCACGGTTGATCCGCAGCTCGTCGCGGTCGCCGCCCTGCTGCATGACATCGACAAGCTGGAAACCCGAGGCGATGGCGAGCAGCACGGCCTCGTGAGCGCGCGCTGGATGGCCGAGCGTGGTTATCCCGAGCTGTCCGAGCCGATCGCCTCACATCCGATCGGCTGCCTGCTCGATCCTGCACGCGCGCCGCGCGGGTGGGACTCCGTGGCCGTGGCGGTCGCCGATCGACACGTCGCCCAGGAGTTCGTGACCATCGATCAGCGGATCGACGACCAGGCGCGCCGCTACCCCGCCTTCCGGGCCGAGCTGGAGTCGGCCAGGGCGCCAGCGCACAGCATGCAGGCGGACCTGGCGACTGCCGCTGGCCTCACCGGCGAGGAGCTCGAGGATCGCTTGCGCGCCGCTTTGACCCAGGGAAGCCTGGCATGACGGCATCGCTGCTGCTCGTCCACGGCGACGACGGCTTCGCCATCGACGAGGCGCTCTCGGCATTCGCCGCGCGGGTCGACGCGGCGGAGCGAAGCGAGATCACTGCCGAGCGAAGCCCTGACGAGGCTGCCATCGACCGAGCGCGGCTGGAATCGGCCACGGTCGGGATGTTCGGGGCGCACCTGGTGGTGCTGCGCCAGCCGATCGCGGCTGCTGGCCGCGCCAACTCGTCCACCGACAAGCTGCTAGCGCTGGTGGCGGACCTGCCGGATGGTGCAGCCCTGGCGCTGGCCGAGACGCGGCCTTCGCGCGACGCCGGCAAGCCGCCGGCGCTCCTGGCGCAGCTCGCCAAGGCAGTGAAAGAGCGAGGCGGAGATGTTGTCCAGGCCGATGCGCCGCGTCGCAACGAGCTGCAATCCTGGATTCGGGGGCATGCCCAGCGACTCGGCATCGCGATCGAGCCGCGGGCCGCCGCGGTGCTGGCCGAGCGGATCGGGGGTGCCATGTGGGAATCGGACGTCGAGCGCGGGCAGCAGACGCGCGTCGCAGACGGCGAGCTGCGCAAGCTGGCGACCTACGCGGGCGAGCGACCCATCACCGCGGCGAACATCGAGGAGCTCGTGGCCGACACCCGGCCGGCGAGCCTGTACGCCATCACCAATGCCATCGACCGGCGCGAGCCGGCCGCAGCCGCCGCGGCGCTGGAGCGGGCCATGAGCGAGGGGCAGCCGGTGCTGCGCATCATGGCGGCGTTGGAGGGGAGGATCGCCGACCTGATCGTGGCACGCGACCTGGGCGCCAACGGAGCGACCCCGCAGGAGCTGACCAAGCGGGTTGGACGTGGCAACCCGCGCACCGCCGAGCGGATCGCGGAATCGGCGAGGCGCTACTCGGCGGCGGAGCTGGAAGGGATGCTGCGCGGGCTGTTCGAGGCGGACCTGGCGATCAAGACCAACGAGATGGCCGAGGAGCCGGCCGTGGTCGCCTGGCTGGGGGAATACCTGCTGGCCACGCGTCAGACGCGTGGCTGACGGATCGGTCTAGGCGGCGCCGGCGCGCAGGACCCGGTCGCTCTGGATGGCGAACGTGCACTGCGACTGGTTGAGGCCCAGGATCCCGATCAGCTGGCGGTCGACGTACAGCTGCCGACATGGCACGCACAGCGCCCCGGGGATCGCGAAGAAGAGGCGCTCCTCAGCGGAGGTGTCGCGGAACGTGGTGTCGAAGACGCTGGTCAGCAGCTCACCGCCGCAGAAGCGGCAGCTCTCCGCCGTCGGAGCGTCGTTCGCGAGGGCCGCGATTTGCTTGTCCATGAGCCGAGGATGGGATCGACCCGCATCGGGCTCAATAGGAGAGGTGTGGTACTCGCCGGCAGGACCCTCGTAGTACTCGGGGCCCGGATCAGACCAGCCGGACGACCTGCGCTGCGTGGCTCCAGAGCCGCTCGAGCCCGTAGTACTCGCGCTCCTCCGGGGCGAAGATGTGCACGATCACGCTGCCGTAGTCGAGGAGCACCCAGCGGGCGGCCCCCTTGCCCTCGACGCCGATGGGCCGGATCCCCTCGTCGCGCAGCTCGTCGACGATACCGGTCGTGAGCGCCTGCAGCTGTCGGTCGCTGCGGCCGCTGCAGATGACGAAGAAGTCGGCCATCGAGGTCACCTCGGTCGTTCGCAGCAGCACGATGTCGACCGCCTTGCGGTCCGAGGCGAGGTCGACGATCCGATGGGCAAGGTCACTCGGATCGATCTCCGTCAGCCCCGCTGCGCGCTCCTCCAGGGTGTCTCCTCCTATGGCCGTCGATACAGGCCGCGGTCTGCGATCAGCTCCTCGACGGCCCGAGGCACAAGGTAGCGGATGGAGCGTCCCGCCGCCACCCGGCGCCGAATCTCAGAGCTGCTCACGTCAAGTGAGGGGCCTTCCAGCAGGTGGATCCGCGACTCGCGCGCTCCGAAGCGCTCGCGCAGGGCTGCCCGATCCGGGAGCGGCGATCCGGGGCGCGGCCCGACCGCCAACTCGGCCAGCTCCAGCAGCCGGTCCGGCTCGCGCCAGGTCTCGATCTCGGCGAAGGAGTCGGCGGCCATGATCAGCACCAGCCCCTCCTCGGTGCCGAGCGAGGCGCGTAGCTCGATCAGCGAATCGACCGTGTAGGAGGGGCCGGGACGCTCCATCTCGACCAGCGTCAGGTCGAGCAGCGGATCGCCGGTGATCGCCACGCGGGTCATCGTCACGCGATCGGCGGCGTTGCTGGTGGTCTGGCCCCCCTTGTGCGGCGGTCGCGCGGCGGGCATCAGCAGGACGCGTCCGAGCCCCAGGGTATCGGCGGCCAGGCTGGCCAGCCACAGGTGACCGATGTGCGGCGGATCGAAGGTGCCGCCCAGGATCCCGATCCGCCGGGCGGCGCCGCTCTCGGCAAGACCGGCGGCCGGCTCCGGCAACGCAGCGCGCAGGCCGGACGTGCGGGCACCTGCCTGGGTGCGGGCCGGCACCGGGCTCATTCCTCGTCGCCCCATTCGAGCTCGACCGAGCCGATGCGGACCATCGTCCCGCTCCGCGCGCCCAGGCGCCGCAGCTCGGCGTCGATCCCCAGCCGCTCCAGGATGCGCTGGAAGCGGTCCCGCGACTCCTCGTTGGCGAAGTCGGTGCGCGAGGCGGTGGTTTCGATGCGCCGGCCGCGGACGCGCAGGCCGTCGGCCTCGGCGATCACCTGCCAGCCCGCATCGAGCGGATCGAAGCGATGGAGACGCACCGTCTCGCTGACCGGCTCGGCGGCGGCGTGCAGCTCGGCCTCCTCCAGCGCGAGGCGCAGAGCATCGCGGAGCTCGGGGAGTCCGGTCCCGGCATGCGCCGAGACGGCGATCGGCTGGGGGCCAGCTGCCCGCAGCGCCTTGCGCAGGGCGGGCCAGCGGGCATGGACCTCCGGCACGTCCTGCTTGGTGACCACCATCGGCATCGGTCGTTGCAGGAGCGCGGAGTCATGCTCCCCCAGCTCGTGCGCCACGGCCTGCCATTCGACGACCGGGTCACCCGCGGCGCCGTCCACGACCGCCACCAGGACCCTCGTCCGCTCGGCGTGGCGGAGGAAGGCGTGCCCCAGTCCACGACCCTCGTTGGCGCCTTCGATCAGACCTGGCAGGTCGGCGATCACCGCACGCCGCTCATCGTCGAACTCGATCACGCCCAGGTTCGGGCTGATCGTGGTGAACGGATAGTCGCCCACCTCGGGAGTCGCGGCGGTAAGCGCGGCGAGCAGGGTCGACTTGCCGGCGTTGGGGGCTCCCACCAGGCCGATGTCGGCGATCAGCTTCAGCTCCAGCTCCACCCAGCGCGACTCGCCCGGCTCGCCCTTCTGCGCATGTCTGGGCGCCTGGTGGGTGGAGCTGACGAAGTGCACGTTGCCGCGGCCGCCGCGGCCGCCGCGCGCCACCACCAGCCGCTCGCCGGGAGTCAGCAGCTCACCGATGATCGTCTCGCCATCCGCGCTGGGTGCGGTGTCGCCGTCGCTCGAGGTCCTGACCACGGTCCCCGGCGGCACCAGCAGGGTCACGTTGCCCGCGTTCTTGCCGTGTGCCTTGCGACCCGCCCCGCGACCGCCCGGCTTGGCGCGATGGTGCCGATGCTGGCGCAGATCGCCGAGCGTGGTCATCCCGGCATCGACCACCAGCACGACGCTGCCGCCGGAGCCGCCGTCCCCGCCATCGGGACCGCCGCGCGGCACATGCGCCTCATGGCGGAAGGAGGTGGATCCATCGCCCCCGGAGCCGCCGGCCACGAAGATCCGAACCTGGTCAGCGAACATCGGCCACCGATGATAGCAACCGGATCAGCCCAGCCCCACGCCACCGAGGGCCCGATGGTGGAGCGAGGACGGAGCTAGAGGTAGCGGAGTGGGTTAACGATGACCCCGCCGACGATCACCTCGAAGTGGACATGCGGCCCGGTGCAGACGCCGGTGCAGCCGACCGCCGCGATGCCCTGGCCGGCGGCCACCGTCGTCCCGGCCGCGACCCACAGGCTGCCCAGGTGGTTGTAGAGCGTGACGATGCCGTTGCCGTGGTCGATCGCGATCACCAGGCCGCCGCCGTTGTTCTTCCAGCCGGCCCAGGTGACGACGCCGGCGGCGGATGCCACCACGGCGCTGCCCGATGGAGCGGCGATGTCAAGGGCCTTGTGATAGGAGCTGTAGTACGTGGTGATCTGGCCACCGGCAACCGGCCAGCCCAGCTGCCCGGTGCCCACGATCGGCGCGGGCTTGGCATACACCTTGCGCGGCGCAGGGGGCGCGGGCGGGGCCACGGGAGTCGGCAGTGGCGTCGCCTCGGGGATCTCGGCCGGGCCGCGGCGCTCGAGGAGCGGGTCGGCAGGCGCCTCAGGCTGCGGGACGAGCTCGAAGCGGACGACCTCGGGGACAAAGGACGCTGCATAGGCTCCCTGGGCGACCGAGACGATCCCGAACGGGAAGCCGCGCTGGCGGGTGCTGCCGGTCGAGCCATTGCTGACTGCGGCTGCGCCGACCGTCACGGTGATGGCCAGCAGCGCAAGCACGGCAAGATGTGAAACCGCGCGCGCAGTGGGACGCTCGTCGCTCAAACGGCGCGATGGCCGTCGCTGATCGGGCAATAGAGATGGCTCCCGCGGTTCCTAGCTGGTTCTCTGCGCCCGACCCCGCTCATCCCCTGCTCGCATTGGGCGCGACGGCGCCGGCCAGGGGTCGTGCGCGACGATGGTAGCAGTGCCGTTAAGAAGCGGTCAACCCTTGCAGGTTCGTTTCAAGGCGCGCCGGTGGCGAGCTGCAGGGCCGGCGATCCGATCTCCGCGAGCGAGGTCGTGGAGTTCCCGAGGTCGATCCACAGAATCTGACGGGCGGTGCCGGTCGGGGCAGGCGGCACCAGCCGCAGGTGCACCGACTCGCCCGGCGCAAGGGCAGGGATCTGCACTCCCGACGGGTCGAGGGCGGGCGGCGCCGTCCGTAGGTACGGCTCATCGCTTGGCTCCCATCCGGCGAAAAGCTGCAGACCTGCCGGCCAAGCGACGGTTCCGCTGTTGGTCAAGCGGACCGGGACCCCGGCGGCCAGCGCGTCAGCCGGCAGCAGCGGTGCCCAGAAGAGCGGACCGGCGCCGGGAACCAATGTCGGGAGAGTGCCGGCAGTTCCCCCGGCAAGCTCCGCGTCATACCGGATCGCCAGGGGTCGATGGGTGAAGTACGCCCCCAGTGCGTTGGCGATCCCCTGCGCGGTCGTCGCCTGCCCGGGGGGCGAAAGGAGCAGGTCCTGCTCTGCGGACAGGGTGATCGAGCCGACCTCGGTCAGGATCGCCGGCATCAGCGCCCCGCGCCGCGGCTGCGTGATGGGATCCGGACGATCGGGAGTGGCCACGAAGAGCGGCGGCGCCACGATGAAGAAGTTCACCGCCGAGATGCCGCGGTCCTGGCGGTCGTATGTCGCCGCGGCATCCATGGCGGCCACCACCCCGGCCTGCACCTCCTGCGCCAGGCCCTGCGTGGCGCTCACCCCCCATGGAGTCTCATCGGTGTAGTAGGTCTGGGTGAGCGCAATCTCGAAGATGACCCCGTTCTCGGTGACCGAGTTGATGTGGATGCTGACCAGCACATCGGCGCGCGCCAGGTTGACCAGGTCGATGCGAGCCTGCAGCTCGTCGTGGGTGCGCGTCTTTCCCTCCGGGTCGAAGCCTGTCTGACCGTCGCCGTTCACGTCGCGGAACGGAGGTCCGGTGCAGCCCAGGGCCGGATAGTCGTCGCCGGCCAGCGCCGCGTCAGTCGTGCGGGTCATCACGACCGTGATCCGCTGGGCCTCGAGGACGCGCTTCAGCTCCAGGCCGATGGCCAGGGTCATCGCCTTCTCGCTGAACGGCTGCCCGCGCTCCCGGGGATCAGGAACGCCCCAGTCGAGGCAGCCGCCGTGGCCCGGATCGATGGCCACCACGATGGCGCCGGGGTTCGGCTCGTAGATGGTGCTTGACGAGCCGGGGGCAGGCACCACCTCACCGATGTCGGCGCTGGCGACGGGTGACGCAGACTCCAGGACCGATCCCCCCGGGCCGCTGGGGCTTGGCGTCGCAGTCCCACAGGCCGCCAACAGCAGCACTCCGAAGAGCGCCGCGGTCCTGCGACGCGCTCGGTTCGGCACGTGACGGACCCCGATCAGCGCTCGGAGGCTTCGAGGCTCTTGCTGAGCGAGACGAGGAACTCGGCGTTGTTCTTTGTCTTGCCGAGTCGCTGCATGAGCAGCTCGATCCCCTCGTTCGGTCCGACCGCCGAGAGCATGCGACGCATCGTCCAGATCATGCGCAGCGTGTTCTCGTCGAGCAGCAGCTCCTCGCGCCGAGTGCCCGAACGCAGCACGTCAATGGCGGGGAAGATGCGCTTCTCACTGAGCTTGCGATCGAGCGCCAGCTCCATGTTGCCGGTCCCCTTGAACTCCTCGTAGATGACGTCGTCCATCCGCGAGCCCGTATCGACCAGGCAGGTCGCGATGATCGTGAGGCTGCCCCCGCCCTCGATGTTCCGTGCGGCGCCGAAGAAGCGCTTGGGCGGATAGAGGGCGATCGGGTCGACGCCGCCCGACAGGGTCTTGCCGGAGGCCGGCAGTGCCAGGTTGTATGCGCGCGCCAGCCGCGTGATCGAATCGAGCAGGATCACCACGTCGCGGCCGGTCTCGACCTGCCGCTTGGCGATCTCCAGGCACATCTCCGCGACGCGGGTGTGGTTCTCGGTCGGCTCGTCGAAGGTGGAGGCGTAGATCTCGCCCTTCACGCTCCGACTCATGTCGGTGACCTCTTCCGGTCGCTCGCCGATCAGGGCGACCATCAGCACCGCATCGGGATAGTTGTCGGTGATCCCGGCGGCGATGTGCTTCAACACCGTCGTCTTGCCCGCCTTGGCGGGCGACAGGATCAGGCCACGCTGGCCCTTCCCGATGGGACTGATCAGGTTGATCAGGCGCTGGGTCAGGTTCTTCTGATCGGTCTCGATATCGAACATGTCGTCCGGGAAGACCGGGACCAGGGTGTCGAAGTAGGGACGCCGGCGCGCCGTATCGGGATCGACCCCGTTCACCGTGTCGACGCGCAGCAGGCCCCAGTACTTCTCCTGGTCCTTGGGCGGTCGGGTCTGACCCTCGACCTTGTCGCCGGTGCGCAGGCCGAAGCGTCGGACCTGGGACGAGCTGACATAGATGTCGTCGGGCGACGGCATCACGCCGTGGCGCCGCAGGAAGGCGAATCCCTCGTCGACGATCTCGAGGACGCCGGTGGCGATCCCCGGTGTCCCGTTCTGCTCGATGCGTGGCTGCGTGGGAGTGAGCGGCACCACGTCGAGCAGCTTCAGCACCAGGTCGGAGTGATCCAGTTCGTCGGCGCCCTCGACCCCGAGCTCGCTGCCCAGCTCGCGGAGCTCCTCCAGGCTGCGTGCCTGGAGCTCGGCGAGGTTCCAGCCCTCATCGGTCTCGTCGCCCTCACGCGGGAACGGCCCGGAGAAGATCGACGAGTAGCCGCCGGTCGCGTAGTTGTTGCGGCGGCCCTGGAAGACGGGGCGTGGTGATTGGCGCCGTGGTCCTCCGCCATCGGGCCGGCGTCGGGGTCGACCGCGGCGCTGGGAGCGGGTGTCGTCGTTCATGACGGCCTCGGGTACGGGGAGTTGTTCATGGATAGCCTGTGACCTCAGCAAGGGATCTGGGTAGGGAGCGATGCTCAGCGGTCGAGGGTTTCACGGGATCCACGCTGGAGCGTGTCGCTCTCGTCCGGGGGACGCGCGGGCGGATGGCCGGTCAGACCTTGCGGGTCCCTGCGCGAGTGGTGATGTTGGGCCCACCGTAGCCGCTCATCTCGCCGATGAGCCTGGCCCGAATCTGACGCACGACCGGTCGCCAGTCCAACGAATCATACCCGAGATGTGCAACTACCTGCTCGGCGCTCCAGGCCTGTCCCCGGCTCCAGGCCCGCTTGAGCGTCTCGCCGGCCGCGCTGCTCCTCCACCAGGCCTCCCCGTGGTTCGCCACGAGGTAGTCGGTCAGGGCCGCGTCGAGCTCGAACGAGCGCAGATATGAGGCTGCATACATGCCGTCATCGATCGTCAGGTAGCGCTCCTCGGGCTCTCGCGCTCCCAGGAGGAGGCCGACGAGGCCCGCGTACGTCGCCCGGCTGAGTGCGGCATCGCCGCCGCGGTACATCCGCAGCTCGTGGAGGTGATGGGCACCAAGCCTGCGCATGGTGATCAGCTGCGAGAGCGCGCAGAAGTCCGCAAACGAGACCGCCTGCTCCGCCGGCATGCCGAGCCGCTCCTCCAGCCAGGATGGCTCAGCCAGGAGGCGCTGGAGGGTCGTGGCATAGCCCTCGGTCACCGCCCAGTCGCCCAGCTCGCGCAACGAGACAGGCAGGCCGGCGTCGACGTGCAGGAAGTGCTCCAGGTGTCCCGTCTCGTGCAGGGCGGCGGAATAGTCCTGCCAGCCTCCATGCGGCTGGATCACCAGGCGCACGTCGCGAGGCGCGTTGATCACCGCCACGAAGGCTCGTGGCGACTTGTTCGGCCGGGCATCGACATCGAGGGTGGCACCCTTCTGGCCGCGCAGCTCGATCCCCAGCCCCCGCAGGGTGGCCTCCAGGACCGGGAGGAGCTGCTTGCCCTCGAACCAGTGATCCCAGCCACTGCCGCGGACCAGGTACCACAGGTCGGCCAGGCTGGCGTCCCCCTGCTCGATCTCGATCCGGGCCAGGTAACGCCGAAGGGCGGCGAAGTAAGGGGTCTCTGACTCATCCAGGAATCCGCGCATCTCCGCGGCGAGGGCATCGGGATCGAATCCGCGGGTCGTCGCGATCAGCTCGACGTAGTCGCGGTAGCCGAGCTGCACGGCGAGCGCCTTGATCCGTTCGAAGCGCTCCAGGCGCAGCGGATTGATCGCCTCCTCCGCCTCCAGGTAGGAGGCATGGAGCCCGTTCCGCTCCGCCCGTCCACTGATCTCGCTGATCCGATTGCGCAGCGCGCGATACGGGATCCGCTCGCCTCGCCACACGACCACCGCGGTCGCCTGGGCGGTGCCGACGGCATCGGTCAGCGCGGCGGTGGCGCGGTCGATGTAGCCGTCGGTCGCGGCGGCCAGGAGCGCCCGGTTGTGGCCCGCCTCGTCGCCACCGGCATCGAGCAGGCGGCGCAACGCGTCGATCTTGTCACGGTCGAAGACGGAGGCGTGTCGCTCGTAGATCGGCCCAAGCCTCAGCTGGTCGTGCAGGCCGGCGGCGTGCTGATACATCTCCTCCTCGCGCGCGGCGACGAAGGCGCCGAGGTCGCGCTCGTACGCAGACCGGTCGAATGCCGGCCTCCGACCGGCCGCGGCGCGCGGGCTCATCGGCTCAGGGTTTGCTCTCGACGGCCGACGCCGCCGGGAGCTCGGCCGCTTCCACCCCGTCGCCGAGGCCAAGGCGGGCAGCGGCTGCCCCGACGAACTCGCGGAAGAGCGGATGAGGCCGATTCGGCCGGCTCTTCAGCTCGGGATGTGCCTGAGTGGCGACGAACCACGGGTGATCGCGCAGCTCGATGTACTCGACGAGGCGGTCGTCAGGCGAGACGCCGCTGAACCACATGCCGGCTTTGGAGAGGCGCTCGCGGTAGGCGTTGTTGACCTCGAATCGATGGCGATGCCGCTCGTACGCGATCTCGGTGCCGTAGGCATCGCGCACCTTGGATGCATCCTCGAGGCGGGCTGGATAGAGGCCCAGCCGCATGGTGCCGCCCTTGTCGGTGACATCGGTCTGGTCGGGCATCAGGTCGATCACCGGGTGCTCGGTGAAGACGTTGAACTCGGAGCTGTTGGCGTCATCGGTCTCGAGCGCCATCCGCGCGAACTCGATCACTGCGCACTGCAGTCCGAGGCACAGGCCCAGGAACGGCACGCGCTGCTCGCGAGCCCAGCGGATGGCGCGGATCTTGCCCTCGACCCCGCGGTAGCCGAAGCCGCCCGGCACGAGCACGCCGGCCACGCCCTGCAGCTCGTCGGCGACCTGCTCGGGCTCGATCCGCTCGAGGTGCTCGCTGCGGATCCAGCGCACCTTGACGTCGACGCGGTGGTGCAGCGCGGCGTGCTTCAGCGCCTCGCTGACGCTGATGTAGGCATCGGGCAGCTCGGTGTACTTGCCGACGATGGCGATCTCGACCTCGGGGCGCGGCGCCCGGATGCGAGCCACCAGGTCCTGCCAGTCGTGCAGGTCCGGCTCCACGGCGGGAATCTCCAGCTCCCTGCTGATCAGCTTGCCGAGCCCGGCACGCTCCAGCTGGATCGGCACCTCGTAGATGCTGCTCGCCGTCTTGAGCGGGATCACCGCATGCACGTCGACATCGGTGAAGAGGGAGACCTTGTCCAGGATCTCGTCGTCGATCGGCTCATCGCTGCGCAGGATGATCACGTCGGGCTGGATGCCGATCCCGCGCAGCTCCTTGACCGAGTGCTGGGTCGGCTTCGTCTTCAGCTCGCCGGTCGCGCCGATCTGCGGCAGCCAGGTGACGTGAACGTAGAGCACGTTGCGCCGGCCGACGTCCTTGCGCATCTGGCGAATCGCCTCGAGGAAGGGCAGCGACTCGATGTCGCCCACCGTGCCGCCCACCTCGACCACCACCACGCCGTGCGAGGCGAGGCCGCTCGTGGCCACCGAACCGGTGCCATCGCGGGCGACCCGTGCGATCCGCTCCTTGATCTCGTTGGTGATATGCGGGATCACCTGCACGGTGCCGCCCAGGTAGTCACCGCGGCGCTCCTTGGCGATCACGCTCTGGTAGATGCGCCCGGTGGTGACGTTGCTCGCCTGCGACAGGTTCTCGTCGATGAAGCGCTCGTAGTGGCCCAGGTCGAGGTCGGTCTCGGCGCCGTCATCGGTGACGAAGACCTCCCCGTGCTGGTACGGCGACATGGTGCCGGGGTCGATGTTGATGTAGGGGTCGAGCTTGAGGATCGAGACCGGGATCCCGCGCGACTTGAGGAGGCGACCGATGGAGGCGGCGGTGATGCCCTTGCCGAGCGAGCTGGTCACGCCGCCGGTGACAAAGACATACTTCGGCATCGCTCGGATTCCTCTGCCTCGTGGCTCAAGCGTGCCTGATTCAGGAACACGCGAGCACCGGACGCCAACGCCGTACTCGGGAGGTCAGTCTAGCGCAATGCCGGCCGCGCTGCGTGTCATCCACCCCGCCCCCGCCCTCGCCGTCGTCGCCCTCTCCGCGGCGCTGGGGGCGATCCTGTCCAGCCAGGCAGGACTGCCACTCGGCGCCAGCTGGGCGCTCACGGTGCTGGCCGTGGCCGGTTCACAGGTCTTCACCGGCGCGACCAACGACATCGCCGACCGGGTGCGGGACAGTGCGGGCCGCCCGGAAAAGCCGGTCGCGTCCGGCGAGCTGAGCCTCAACACGGCGGCCTGGATCGCATCAGCCGGCCTGGCGGTGCAGCTGGTCGCCTCGTGGCGCACCGGTGAGCTGGCACTGGCGCTGGGCGCCGCCGCCTCGGCATCCGCCCTCGCCTACAACCTGGCGCTCTCCCGTACGCCGTTCTCCCCGCTCCCCTACCTCATCAGCTTTGGTCTGCTGCCGGCCTGGATCGCGGCGGGGGTGGGAGTTCCGCTGGAGCGGGTGCTGCCCGCCATCCCCCTGGCGGCGCCATTCGCCGTTGCCGCCCACCTGGCGAACACGCTGCGTGACTTCGAGGCCGATGCGGCCGGTGGGTCACGCAGTCTGGCGCAGGTGCTCGGCCGGCAAACGAGCCTGCGCCTGGCGGCTGGCCTGGCGATGGCCGTGGGACTGGGAGTGGGCGGCGCGCTCCTGCTCGGCGGTCGCGCCACGCCGCCCGGGGTCGTGCTTGGCCTGGTCGGCCTGGCGGCCGTGGCGCAGGGTGCCTTCTGCGAACGGCGGCTGTGGTACGGGGTATTGATCGCGGCGGTCTGCTGGACCGCAGCCTGGGCCCTGAGTACGGCCTAGACGGCGTCCTCGATCTCGAGGTCGTCGTCGTCGTCGCCCTCTTCGGTCAGCTTCAGCCACACGAAGAGGCCCGCGAGCACGGTGAGCGGGATCACGATCATGGCGGCCAGGAGTGCCCCGATGGTCAGGAACAGGATCTTGATGAGCTTCATGCCAAGTCTCCCCGTCGATGGGCCCGGTGCCCCGGGCGGATCTATTCTCGCTGCTGCGGTGCCGCAACGATCATAGACATGATGTCATCCCTGGTGAATTCGACGAGCTGGTGACCGCTCGACGTGGCCCCGGAGCCCGCCACCAGGAGCCGCAGCACGAATGCCCCGTCCTGCTCGAAAAGGAAGACATCGCGCGGCTTCTGGCCGTCCAGGTACGCACCGATCACGCGCATCGCCTGCTCGTAGTAGTTCGACAGCTCGGCCTGCGGCGTGCCGTCTGCACCGGGCACGCGCTTGGCCGTCAGGGCATCCATCAGCTGCCCGATCTCATCGTCGGGAAGCTCATGCGTCGTCTTGGTGAGGGAGCCTTCGGACTCCGACCTGGCGCTGGCCGCGGGGATGGCCAGGGCCTGGAGCACGAAGCCGGCGTCCAGCTCCAGCAGGAGCAGCTCCTTCAGACGCTCGCGGTCGGCAAAGGCCCCGATGCTGCGCAGCACCTCTTCCCAATCCTGTCGCGGGCTCCCCTCGTAGATCCGCATGCGCCACTCCAACTGCCGAGGTGATGCTCAACCTGGACCGGCTGGCAGGATACCAGTCAGCATGGGCGGGATTGCTTCAGGCGGTGCTCCGACGCTCCGCATTCACGAGCGCGACGGCGATCCGAGCTGCCAATCCGGCGTTGTCCACGATCAGGCCGATGTTGGTCCGCAGGGTACGGCCACCCGAGAGATCGGCGACCCGGGCCAGGACGAACGGCGTGACCTCTCCACCGCGGATCCCGTGCTCCTCGGCGGCAGCCGTGGCGGCCTCGATCCACGCGCCAACCTCGTCGGGCGGAATGGCAAGGTCGGCAGGAGGCGGCTGGACGATCAGGATCCCGGCGCTGCCCGGCAGCCCGAAATGCAGCCTGAGCATGGCCGCCGCCTCGTCGGGGGCATCGACCCGATGCGGAAGCAGCAGCCCCGAAGCGGCGCTGTAGAAGGCCGGCACCTCGTCGACGCCGTAGCCGACGACCGGGACGCGCCTGGTCTCCAGGAGCTCCAGCGTGGCCGGCAGGTCCAGGATCGACTTCGCGCCGCTGCACACGACCGCGACGCCCGTAGCCGCCAGCTCGTCGATGTCGCTGCTGACGTCGAACGAGACCGCGGCGCCGCGATGCACGCCTCCGATTCCGCCGGTCGCGAAGAGGCGGATGCCGGCCATCGCGGCGATCCGGATGGTTGCGCTGACGGTGGTCGATGCGAGCCGCCCCGAGGCCAGGAGCGGAGCGAGGTCGCGCGACGCCGCCTTGGCCGCACCGCGGGCCGGGTCGGCCAGTCGCTCGAGCACGTCCTGCGGAGCGCCGACGAGGAGCCGGCTCCGATCGATCGCCACTGTCGCGGGAACGGCGCCCTCGCCGCGGACCGCCGCCTCGGCGGCAGCCGCCGTCTCGAGGTTATGCGGCACCGGCAGGCCCTGGGCGATCAGGCTCGACTCGAGCGCGACCACGGCGTCGCCGCTGGCGATGGCGGCGGTCACCTCCTCCGACATCCACAGTGGCGTGCTCAACGCCCCGCACCGGGCTCGCCGGCGATGCGAGCCTGCGCGCCGGCCACGCGTGCCGCGAGGCCGCCTGCACGGGACCCCGCCTCCATGGCGGCGCGCAGGACGGCAACCTCGGGAGGCCACTCGGCAGCGCCCAGGCCAAGGATCAGGGCCGCCGCGTAGGCATCGCCGGCGCCGGTCGCGTCGACCATCGGAGTGGCCGGGTCCCGCGCCGGAACCGAGAGGGCGAAGCCGGGTCCCGCGCCGGCCGAGCCGGCCGCGCCACCGGTGACGACGGCGACGGCGCCCGGAAAGGCGCTCGCCAACGCATCCGCGGCGGCGGCCAGGGACGGCAGGGGCAGGCTGAGGAGGGCCGCGGCTTCGTCGCGGCCCAGGATCAGGAGCCGGGCATGCGTCGTGGCGACGCGGTCGCGGATCCGCGCCGCCAGCTCCGCGTCGGGAGGCAGCGAGCCGCCACCCACGCTGACCCGGGCCGTCGCAGGCAGCCCGCCGATCACCGCAGCCAGCTGGTCGCCGGTGGCGTCATCGGCCAGTGGGTAGCCGGAGCAATGGATCCAGTCGGCGCCAACGCAGGCAGCGGCAACCGCGGCGGGAGCAAGGGTGACGCGATCGGAGAGCATCGAGCGTTCTCCGTCGGCCTCGAGGAGGGCGACCACGGTGCCACTGCGCTCGGCGGGCAACCGCGCCAGGGCCACGCCGTCCGACTGCAGGGCGTTCAGCAGGAGTCCTCCGGCGGCATCATCGGCGATGGCGGTGGCCAGGGTCACGCTCGCCCCGGCGCGGGCCAGCCGGACCGCGACGTTTGCACCCTGGCCTCCCGGCGAGAGGGCGATCTGGGCGGCCACGTCGCCGCCTGCGCGAGATTGTTCGGCCGGCCGGACCATGACGTCCAGGGTGGCGTCGCCGATCACGCTGACCCGCATCAGCGTGGGGTCACCAGGGCCTCCGGCTGGCGTAGCCCTCATCGGTCGGATGCCAGAACGCGACCCGGGGATCGGCCAGTCTCCAGCAGAGCCAGACCGGCGCGCCGTCGCGCTCGCCGGGGAAGTCGACCAGGCCCATCTCCAGGTCGCGCACTTCGACGCCCATCTCGCTCAGGTGCACCAGCAGCGTCCGCATCCCCTCCCGGATCTCCGACACCTCGACCTCCTGGTGGCTGGCGGCGGCGGCGCTGGCCGGATCGCCGTTGTTGTCCAGCTGGCGGTGCATCTCCTCGTGCGAGGCATCCAGGCGACGCTGCTCGACGGCGAGCTGCAGCAGCACGGCTCGAACCTGCGGGATGAGCGCGTTGGCCTCGTCGATGCTGTAGCTGCGGCGAGCGTCCGACATGGCGGCCCGATGGTAGCAGCACCTTTCGACCGCGCCCGCTCTGCTAGCATCGAATCCACTTTAGCTGCGGGCCTGCTCCGCGCCGCGACGGCGCCCGCGATCTTCGCAGGAGGCGTCAGCCATCACCGATGGCCAATGAGACGCGCGGCCACCGCGGCCCAAACGACGAGGAGCTGCCAGGCGGGCTCGATCCGTACACGGAGTGGGACGACTACGACCTGCCCGCGTACGTCGGACGGACCAGCTTCCAGAAGCTCCCCGAGCTGACCGATGGCGACGCGCTGCGCGCGCGTCGGCCCGATGTGGCGATCGTGGGGGCGCCGCTGGACGACGGGGTGAGCCACCGTCCCGGCGCGAGGTTCGGACCTCGCGCGATTCGCGCCGCCACCTACCTGGCCGGCTCGCCGAACTCCCTGCAGCTGGGCATCGAGCCGTTCGAGTGGATCGACGTCGTGGACGCCGGTGACGCCCCAATCGTGCCCGGCAACCTGGAGCGCGGCCACGCCGTGATTCGCCGCAAGGTGCTGGAGGTGGCCCAGGCCGGCGCGATCCCCATCGTGCTCGGCGGCGATCACTCGATCACCTTTCCGTCAGCATCCGCCGTCGCGGAGGCGGTGGCGCCACGACGGCTTGGGATGGTGCACTTCGACGCGCATGCCGATACGGCCAACAGCACCTGGGGCGTGCTCCGCTCCCACGGCACCCCCATGCGCCGCCTCATCGAATCCGGTGCGATCGACGGTCGCAACTTCGTCCAGGTCGGGCTGCGCGGCTACTGGCCGCCGCCCGCCACCCTCGATTGGATGAAGGAGCACGGCCTGCGCGTGCACTTCATGACCGAGATCGAGGAGCGTGGAGCGGAGGCGGTCGTGGCCGATGCCATCGCCGAGGCGCTCGACGGGCCGGAGGTGATCTACCTGTCGGTCGACATCGACGTGATCGACCCGGGGATGGCGCCGGGCACCGGCACGCCGGAACCCGGCGGCCTGCTCTCGCGCGAGCTGCTGCGCGCCGTTCGCCAGGTGGTTCGGGCCGTCGAGCTGGCCGGCATGGACATCGTGGAGGTGGCGCCGGTCTACGACGTCAGCGAGATCACGGCCGCCGCGGCGCATCGCTGCGTGATGGAAGCAATCAGCGCCCTGGCGGTCAAGCGAAGGGACGCGGGCGGCACCCCGAGGCCGAGCGGCCGAACCCGCGGCGGCTAGGCGGTGACGGTGAAGGGCGCCTCGGCCGCAGGCACCCCGTTGCGATTCACGAGGATCTGATAGGTCCCCGGCGGTAGCCCGTTGAACCTGAATCGGGCCCAGCCGGAGCACGAGTCGTCGCAGCCGAGCGAGCCGAGCTCGAGGCTGCCGTCCCCGACCGATGCACCCGACGCATTCGCGATGCTCACGCTGAGGACATCGGTGTTGTTCCCCTTGCGGAACCCGATCCAGGCCCAGACCGATCCGCCGCTGACCGTCGCTCCGCTCGAGCTGCAGCCGTCACCGCTGGCCGGCTCCTCGGCGCATGGTTCGGTGCGGGCCGTGAATCCATCGGGGAAGGTGCCCGGCGGTCCGCTGCTCGCACCGGGGGAGGCACCATTCGAGGGCGGGAGCGATGGCTGGAAGGACGGCTCGAGCGTGACGCTCGGCGCCACGCTGGCGCTCGAAGTCGGCGTCGGCGATGCGTTCGCGGTGCCGCCGGAGAAGATGCCGGAGACGAACGCTCCCATGGCGATGGCCAGCACGCCAAGGAGCACGAAGCCACCGATCGCCAGCGCACTCACGCCCGAGCCGCGCCGGTCCCAGCCGTCCTGGTCCGCGGCCCGGTAGCGAGGGTCGTAGGGCGCAGCGGCCTCGTTCGGGTCGGGCGGCAGCCACGGCTCATCGGGACCGGTCCACTGCTGCTCGGGCGGCGGGCTCGCGGCGACCGCGGGTGGCGCCGCCTCGACTCTCGGAGCCGCGGGCGGTGGGGTTGCCGCGGCAGGCGTCATGAGCGGGGCGATAGCGGCTGCGGCTGCTGGTCTCCACGGAGCCGCGGGCGCGGCGACCGGCGGGGGTGGTGGCTGAGCGGGCTGGTCGTCGAACCCCGCGGGCGTGTTGTCGATGTGTGCACCACCGAGATCACCGGCCTCGGTTCCCGACAGGATCAGGTTGTCCTCGGGCTCGGGCCGAAATGGCTGGTAGGGCGAATAGCCCTGGTCGGCTGCATCACCCGTCGACGAACCGCGCCGGAAGGCCGCGTCGCCTGGACGATGGGTCCGGATGCGATCCTGCAGCTCTTCCCGATCGAGCCCGCGCGGGCGAGCCCGTGCCGACGCCGGGATCGCCGTTCCACACTGGGTGCAGAAGCCCGCGGGGGGCGTGGAACGGTGGCAGGTTGGACATCGGATCTGTCCGGGAAGCGGGGTCGACATACCGCCGCAGGGTACATGAGCGTGCGGGACGATGGCCAGCGGGCAACCTGTGGGACATCGCGGAGCGACCACCCGCCGCCCCTAGAATCTGCCCCGATGCCCGGCCAATTGCAGCCTGCTCAGCCCCGCCTCCGCTCGGGACGCGCGGCGGACCGGTGGCTTGCCCAGCTGCGGCGTGACCTGGGCTAGGCTCCGGGGCGCTTCCATTCACTGCCGTCGGCGAAGCGTTCGCGCTTCCAGATCGGCAGCCGCTCCTTGATCGCCTCGATCACGAACCGATTGGCTTCGTAGGCCTCGGATCGGTGCGGCGCGGCGGTGACGATGGCGACCGCGGCCTCACCGATCGGCACCGGGCCGACCCGATGCACGACCGCCGCCACGCACCCGCGCCATCGTGCCTGCGCCTCCGCGACGATCTCGGCCAGGACGTCCGCGGCCATCTCCGGATAGGCCTCGTACTCGAGCTCCAGCACCTCGCGGTCATCGTCGGCCCGGTCCCTCGCCCGGCCGACGAAGGTCACCAGCGCGCCGTGGCCCGTGCCGGCGACACCAGCCTCTAGCGCCGCGACGTCGATCGGGCCATCGGTCATGCCGCTCGATCCCCCACCGCTCACGGGCGGCAGGAAGGCGACCTGGTCGCCATCGGCGAGCGGCGTCTCCCAGGAGGCGTAGGCTCCGTTGCGAGCCGCTCGCACGAATGGGCGGTGCGGCAGCAGCCCGGGATAGGAGGCGGCGAGCGCCGTCCATGCGTCGGCCACGGTTGCATCGGCCTCCAGCGTCAGCTGCATGCGGTCCGTGGCCAGCTCGCGCAGGGTCGCGAAGCAGCGGAGGTTGACCTGCATCGGCCGGGTCAGACCGGCACGCCGGTCAGGTAGGCCAGGCTGGCGCCCGCGATTGAGCCCGCCATGACCAGGGCCAGGCCGATGTAGAGCAGCCCCGTGCTGGCCTGCAGGGACGCCGCCCGACTGGCAAGCAGTGCCAGCACCGTGATCCCGATCGGCAGCAGGATGCCGACCACGAGCCGGAGCCAGGTGAGCCAGCCGATCGGGCCGCCCAGTGGCCCGCTGCTGATCGCGATCACCGCCACGGCGAAGAGGACCGCCTGCAGGCCGAGCGCGACGAGCAGTAGCCACATCATCCGACGCAGGGGAGCGGGCGAGAGCCTGGGCGTCACGAGGTACCAGTGGCCGAGCAGCATCGCGGCCGTGACTGCCCCCACGGACATGGCGGTCAGGATCAGCTGGGCGGTAAAGAGGGTCGCATTCAGGGTGCCACTCGCGGTCGCGAGGACGGCGAGAGCGAAGATACCGGCCGAGCCGGCGGCGAGCGCCAGCCCGCTGCGCGGCAGGCGCGCGATCGACGCAACGAGGTACCCGGCAATCAGGGCGCAGGTCGCCCAGACCAGACCGCGTCGCACGTCGGCCGTCGCGTCGGCCACCGTCCCCGGCGACAGGTTGAGCTCGGAGAGCAGCAGGATCCCAGCCGACACCGCGACGGTACCGGCCATGAAGAGCCGGTAGCCGCGGGTCGTCCCGCCCAGCAGCTCGGTCGCGCCAACGACCAGGATCGTGCCGGATGTGAGCGTCGCCCAGAAGATCCAGTTCACGAAGGGCAGCGCCTCGAGCGCAATCATGGTGGCGGCTCAGCCAGCCAGGCTGCCGGAGAGGCCGATCTCGATCCAGCCATCCGGGCTGATCCTCACCGGAAAGATCTCGACCGGGTCCACGGCGGGCGGCACCACCGCCTCCCCGCTGCGCAGGTCGAAGCAGCCGCCGTGCCAGGCGCAGACGAGCACCTCGTCGCGGGGATCGAAGCCGGCCTCCGAGAGCGGGAAGTCCTTATGCGAGCAGTTGTTCTGCACGGCGTAGAAGCTCCCCGCGTGGCGGACCAGCACCACCGCCCTGCCATTGATCTCGACCGGGATCAGCTCTCCATCGCGCAGATCGGCCGCCGGCAGCACGCGGGCGTAGCGCGGGCCCGCACCGGCGGGCAGGGCCGCGAGATCGGCCATCACCAGCCTACAGCGGCCGGGCGAACGCCAGCAGGCGCGGCTCGGTCATGTCCTCGATCGACCAGCGCAGCCCCTCGCGGCCGATCCCCGAGTCCTTCACGCCACCGTACGGCATGGCATCGGTGCGCCACGTCGGGACGTCGTTGACGATCACACCGCCGACCTCTAGCTGATCGTGGGCCAGCAGCGTCCGCTCCAGGTCATTGGTGAAGAGGCCGCACTGCAGGCCGAACCGGCTGTCGTTGAGCTCAGCGACGGCCGCGGCGAAGTCGGGCACGGCGAACAGGTTGACCACCGGCGCGAAGACCTCCTCGCCGCAGACACGTGCATCTTTCGGCACGTCGACGAGCACGGTGGGCGGGTAGAAGAGCCCGTCCGGCTGGCCGCCGACCAGGGCCCGGGCGCCACGGTCGAGCGCCTCGCCGACCCACTCATGGGTGCGCGCCACCGCCTTGGCGTCGACCATCGGTCCGAGGTCGGTGGCCGGGTCGAGCGGGTTGCCCATCTGCAGCTCGCGAACCTTCGCGACGAAGCGTCGCTGGAATTCCTCGAAGATCGCCTCGACGGCGTAGATGCGCTGCACGCTGATGCACACCTGGCCCGAGTAGGCAAAGGCGCCAAACGCCAGGCGCGCGACGGCCCAATCCAGGTCGGCGGTCTCGTCGACGATCGCACCGGCGTTGCCGCCGAGCTCCAGCACGACCTTCTTCTTGCCAGCCTCCGCCTTCATCTTCCAGCCGACCGATGGGCTGCCCGTGAAGCTGAGCAGCTTGAAGCGGTCGTCGGCGACCATGCGATCCCCGGTCGGGCGGTCCATCGGCAGGATCGAGACGGCGCCCTTCGGCAGATCCGTCTCGGCCAGGTAGCCGGCGATGCGCAGCATGACGAGCGGATCCTTAGATGGCGGCTTGAGGACGATGCTGCACCCCGCGGCGATCGCCGGGGCCACCTTGTGAGCCGCCAGGTTGAGCGGGAAGTTGAACGGGCTGATGCCGGCCACCGGGCCGATCGGGTAGCGGCGCACGATGCCGCTCCGCCCACGGTTGGCGGCCGACCAGTCGAGTGGCAGCCACTCCCCGTTGATACGCAGTGCCTCCTCTGCTGCAGTACGGAAGGTGAGCGCGCCGCGAGCCACCTCGCCCTTCGCATCGCGGATCGGCTTTCCCGACTCACGCGTGAGCAGATCGGCCAGCTCGTCGGCGTCCTGGCTGATGCGCTCGGCAACGTGCGCGAGCGCGTCGCGCCGCTCGAAGCTCGCCAGGCGGCGGGTCTTGTCGAAGGCGGCGACCGCTGCCACGGTGGCCCGCTCCAGCTCCTCGGGACCGGCCTGCCAGGTGGTCGCCACCAGTTCTCCGGTCGCGGGGTCACGGACTTCAAGCGGGGAGCCGGTGCGCACGAAGTCGCCGGCGAGGAAGATCGGGACCGTCTCGGAGCTCACCTGGGTGGCCATGCGGCGGATTCTACGCCGAGCGCACTTGGGGCTTGACCTTGCAGTCACTACAAGGCTTAGGCTGCGCGCGTGAACATCTCCGCCTTCGCCCGACGCGCCGGCATCTCCGCCTCGGGCGTGCGTTGGTACGAGGCCGCCGGCATCCTCCCGCGGCCCGAGCGCCGCGACAACGGGTACCGACAGTATTCCGAGGCCGACCTGGCGCGGCTGACCCTGATCCTGACCCTGCGGCGGCTTGGCCTCTCCCCGGCCGACGCGGGACGGCTTGCGGAGCGGTGCTTCGCGGGCGACGTTGGCGATCCCGCGCTCGCCGCGACCCTGGCGCAGCAGCATCGGCGCATCGCCCAGCAGCGCGAGGAGCTGGAGCGCCTCGAGCTGGAGCTGGCCGACCTCGAGCGCACCATGCAGGTCGCCGACTCGGCGCGCCGCCGTCCCCCGCTCGAGCCGATCAGCGTCCTCTTCGTCTGCAACGGCAATTCGGCGCGAAGCCAGATCGCCGAGGCGCTCCTGGGTCACTTCGGAGGCGTCGACTTCGACCCCTCGTCAGCCGGGACGCAGCCCAAATCGGTCCATCCGGTGGCAGTGCAGGTCCTGGCCGAGATCGGCATTGACTGGCGCGGTGCACGTGCCAAGCCGGTCGCGGAGCTGATCGATCGGCGATTCGACTATGTGATCACCCTATCCAACACGGCGCGCGAGGCCTGCCCGACTCTCCCCGGCCCGCACGGAGCGCTGCATTGGCACCTGGAGGATCCCGCGGCGATCGAGGGATCCGTCGAGGACCGCCTCGAGGCCTTCCGCGCGACGCGGACCGAGCTGTCGGTCCGGCTGCGGCCATTCATCGAGATCGCGCGACGCGCCGCGGGACGTCTTCCCGCTATCAGCGGACCAGACCCCAGAGGAGATCACTGATGGAGCTTCCCTACACCGAACCCCTGACCGCTCGCCCGCTCGGCGAGCCCGTCATCCCGGAGCCCCCACGTCGCGGCGAGCCCGGCGGCGAGCCATGCGGCCTCTGCGACGGCGGGGCCACGGCGGCCGTCTGGGAGGGGGAGCACTTCACCCTCCATCCGCCTGTCGGCGGCAGCCTGGCCGGCGTCGTGTGGCTCGCGAGCCGAGAGCACGTGGATTCGTTCAAGGACCTCTCGCCGGAGGCGGCCGCCGAGTTCGGGCCGCTCGCCGCGCGGATCGAGCGCGCCATCCTGGCGCTCGGCGGCGTGGGACGGGTGCACCTGTACCGCTGGGGCGACGGCGGCGCGCATTTCCACGTCTGGTTCATGCCGCGGCCGCTCGGCATGGTGCAGGCCAAGAACTTCATGCTCCCGCTCTGGGAGGACGTGCTTCCCAACGTCAGCGACGAAGAGCTCGCCCAAGCCGCTCGCCGCGTCGCCGCGGCGCTTTGACCGTCGCGGGCCTGGCCCGTCGCCTCGGCACCGTCGACGCAGTGGTCATCGGGCTCGGCTCGATGATCGGGGCGGGAGTCTTCTCGGCCTTCGCACCAGCGGCGGCGGCGGCCGGCAGCGCCCTGCTCATCGGCCTCGCGTTGGCCGCCGGAGTTGCCTACTGCAACGCGGTCGCCTCGGCGCAGCTGGCCGCGCGCTATCCGACCTCCGGCGGAACGTACGTCTACGGACGCGAGCGGCTCGGCGCATGGTGGGGATTCACAGCCGGCTGGGGATTCGTGATTGGCAAGACCGCCTCGTGCGCAGCGATGGCGCTCACCTTCGCCGCATACGCGGTGCCCGGGCCGATCTGGATCCAGCGCCTGGTCGGCGTGCTGGCGGTGCTGGCCCTGACCGCGGTCAACCTGCGCGGCATCACGCGCACCGCCGCGCTGGCGCGCATCCTGGTCGCAGTCTCGCTGCTGTCGCTCGGGGTGGTCGCGGTCATCTCGGTCGCGAGCGGGCGTGCAGATCCTCGCAACCTGGCGATCGGCGACCTACCGGCCGGACCGTATGGGGTCCTTCAATCGGCCGGCCTCCTCTTCTTTGCGTTCGCCGGCTACGCGCGCATCGCGACCCTGGGCGAGGAGGTGCGCGAGCCAGAGCGGACGATCCCGCGGGCCATCCCGATAGCACTCGGCATCGTGGTCGCTGTCTACCTGGTGGTCGGCGCATCCGCACTCCTGGTTTCCGGTGCCAGCGTGATCGCCGCGAGCAGCGCGCCACTGGCCTCCGCGGTCGAGGCCGCCGGTTCCGCATGGGCGCTGCCGGTGGTTCGTATCGGTGCGGTGGCCGCGAGCCTGGGAGCCCTGCTGGCGCTCATCGCGGGGATCGGCCGCACGGCGCTGGCCATGGCTCGCGAAGGCGACCTGCCACGGACGCTGGCCGCCGTCGATGCGCGCCGCCAGGTGCCCCATCACGCCCAGCTGGCGATCGCGGCTGCGGTCGCCGTCCTGGTCGCCACCACCGACCTGCGCGGCGCCATCGGCTTCAGCTCGTTCGGGGTGCTGACCTACTACGCGATCGCCAACGCGGCGGCCTACACGCAGCCCGTGGAGGAGCGCCGCTGGCCACGCGCGCTCAACGTGATCGGACTGCTCGGCTGCATCGTGCTGGTGGTCACGCTGCCGCTCCCCGCCATCGTGGCGGGACTGGCCATGTTCGCCGTCGGCCTGGTGGCGCGAGTCTCGCTGCGGGGTGGGACTCCACCGGTCGCCTCTCCCCGAGCGGGGTAGAGCGGCCCGGGGTCGCGGACCGATATGATCGGTCCGGAATGAATCCGCTCTACGTGCTGATCGAGGTCTCGGCCTCGCTCTTCTTCATCGGCGCCGCCGTGGCCGCGTTGCGCCGCGGCCGCCTGCCATTCCTGGAGTTGATCTCGGCCGCCGCCTTCGGGATCCTGCTCGAGGAGGGCGACCAGCTCGTCTTCAAGACCTACCACTACTCACCCGATTGGATCCTGACCATTGATCTGGCGCCGGTCGTCATCGGCCTGACCTGGGCCCTGATCATCGCGGGAGTCATGCGACTGACCGATGCCCTCGGCGTGCGACGGCGATATGCCCCATTCGTGGATGCCGTCCTGGCGATCAGCCTGGACCTCGCCTTCGACGCGATCGCCATCCGGATGGGGCTCTGGACCTGGCGGGGGATCAGCCCGACCGAGGGCTGGTTCGGGGTGCCGGCCGGCAACTTCTACGCCTGGCTCTTCGTGACGCTCGGCTTCAGCGTGATGACCCGCTGGCTGCGCGATGCGTCACGCGGCCGGCCCACGCTCGAATGGCTGCAGCTTGCCGTGCCGCTGCCTGCCTGGCTCCTGCTGCTGGCCGGGCTGGTGCCGTTCTCGATCCTCCGCCCGCTGGTCGATGCGGAGGCAGGCGGCGGCCTCGTGCTCTTCGGCGTGGCGATGGCAGCCTTCGTCGCAATCTCGGCCTGGGGCGTCTGGGGCCCGGATCGGGTGCCACCCGATGGCGCGCGCCAGGCGATCCTGGAGCTGCGGCTGGCGCTCGGCACGCGGGTTGCGATCCACGGCTTCTTCCTCATCTCCCTCATCCTGATCGGAGCTGCCTGGCAACTCCCCGTGCTGCTCATCGCGACGCTCCTCCTGCTGGGCGCCGAGTGGCCGCTCGGACGGCTCGTCCACGCCCGCCACTCCGAATCCCATGTCGCGGCCGCGCGGCCGCTCCCCGGCGCAGACCAGGCGCCGGCGCAGAGCTACCACTGAGCGCCATGCAGGCATCGGCGCCGGAGGGGGATTGGGACCGCGCCAGCGCGGAGTGCGTGGAGCAGCTGCAGGCGTTGATCCGGATCCCGAGCGTCAATCCGCCCGGCGTCCCAGACGGTGCAGGGGGGCGAGATTCGACCGGCGCGGAAACCGCGGCGGCCGCGTACTGCGCGGAGGTCCTTGGTTCGGAAGGCATCGCCGCCGATGTGCTGGAGCCGGTCCCCGGACGCGGCTCCTGCTTCGCCCGCCTCGCGGCGACGGTGGCCGATCCCGAGCCGCCGCTCGTGCTCCTCTCCCATATCGACGTGGTGCCGGTCGACCTCGAATCTTGGAGCCATGACCCTTTCGGCGGAGAGCTGATCGACGGCGTGATCTGGGGTCGTGGCGCGGTCGACATGAAGGACATGGTCGCGATGGAGCTGGGCGTGATGCTGGCGCTGGCCCGGTCCGGCGGCGAGCGGCGTCGGGAGGTCATCTTCGCCGCTCTTGCGGATGAGGAGGCGGGCGGCATGTTCGGAGCGCTGCATTGGGTGCAGACCCGCCCCGAGCTGTTCGCTGACTCGCAGGGCCGCCCGGCCGCAGCGGCGCTCAACGAGGTCGGCGGCTATTCGATGACGGTCGGGGGTCAGCGTGTCTACACCATCCAGGTGGCCGAGAAGGGGATCGCTTGGACCCGCATGACCACCACCGGAACGACCGGACACGGATCGATGCCGCATCCCGACAACGCCGCCATCAAGCTGGCCGAGGCCGTGACGCGCCTGGCAGCGACGATCCAGCCGATGCGGATCACGCCGGTGGTCGACGCGTTCTTGGTCGCTCTCGGCCTGGATGCGGTGGCGGACCGGGTGCGGGCCGGAGATGAGGACGGGGCATTCGCCGCCATGGATGCCGTGGTGGACGACCCGGTCCTGCGCCGCTCGCTGGCGGCGATGCTCCGCGACACGGTCACGCCCAACATGATCCATTCGGGCAAGAAGATGAACGTCATCCCCGGCAGCGGCGAAGCCGAGATCGACGTCCGGACATTGCCCGGCACCGACCAGGAGGCGCTCCTGGCCCAGATGCAGGCGACCGTCGGTGAGCTGGCGCGGGTCGAGCCGGTCCTGCTCATGCCGCCGACCGAGGCGCCGGCCGATGCTCCGATCGTGGACCTCATGCGCCGGGCACTGCTCGACGCGGACCCCGAGGCGCTGGCGGCGCCGATGATGATCACGCCGGGGACCGACGCGAAGGCGCTGGCCCTGCTCGGCATCCCGACCTACGGCTTTGCTCCGCTGCAACTGTCGCCGGAGATGCCGTTCCTCTCGCTCTTCCACGGCCATGACGAGCGGATTCCGGTGAGCGCCATCCGCTTCGGCCTGCCAGTGCTCTACGACGTGGTGAGCCGCTTCTTGCGCGACCCGGAGCCCTCCTGAGCGGCGATTCGAGCGTGCTCGGCTATACTCGCGCCCAAATCAACTGACTGGCCGATGCGCATGACCGACGATACCGACCTCACCGATCCGGCCTCCCCGACCCCCGCCCACGCCTTCGTGTTTCCCGGGCAGGGCTCGCAGTACGTGGGGATGGGAGCCGCCCTGCTCGAGCGCTCCCCCGCCGCAGCGGCGGTGATGGAGCGCGCCGACGCCGCAATCGGCTTCGCTCTGTCCCGCCTCATCGCCGAGGGGCCGGCCGAGGAGCTCGACCTCACGGTCAACGCCCAGCCGGCGATCCTGGCGACGAGCGTCGCCTACCTCGAGGCGATGCGGGCCGAGGCGCTCGATGCGGGTGTCGAGCTGAAGCCGCTGCGGGTGGCCGGGCATTCTGCCGGCCAATACGCAGCCGCCGTGGCCGCCGACGCGATCGACTTCGAGACGGCGATCAGTCTCGTCCGCGAGCGAGGCCGGATCATGCAGGAGCGTGGCATCGAGGGCGGCATGGGCGCCGTCATCGGCCTGACCGATGCGCAGGTGCACGAGGTCGTCGAGGCCGCTCGTGAGCACGGTGAGATCGGCGTCGCCAACGCCAATGCCCCCGGCCAGATCGTCCTCTCAGGGGTGATCCCTGCCCTCGCGTTCGCGCTCGAGCTGAGCAAGACGGTCGGCGCTCGCAAGGCCGTGCGACTCGCGGTGAGCGTGGCCAGTCACTCGCCGCTGATGCGGCGTGCGCGTGACGAGTTCAGCCAGATCCTGGCCAAGGTGCCGTTCCGCGAGCCGCGCGTGCCGATGCTCGGCAACGTGCATGCCACGGTGATCCGCACCGCTGACGGGCTGCGCCGCGAGCTCTCCGAGCACCTCGTCCACGGCGTCCAGTGGACCGAGACGGTGCGCCGCATGGCCGCCGACGGGGTCACGGACTTCGTCGAGATCGGACCCGGGCGCGTGCTCAGTGGCCTGATCAAGCGGATCGCGCCGGAGGCGCGCACGCATGCGCTCGACGCGCCTGGGGACGGCGCGCTGTGGCTGCCCGGCTCGACCGAGGAGCCCGCGTGACCCCTCGGCGCGTGGTCGTCACCGGCATCGGCGTCGTGTCACCGGTCGGCATCGGTGCCGACGTCTCGTGGGATGCGCTCGTGGCGGGTCGTTCGGGCATCGCGGACATCACGCTCTTTGACACGACCGACTATCCGATCCACGTCGCGGGCGAGGTGAAGGGCTTCGACGCCACCCAGTACATGGATGGCCCCGACGTGCGCCGCCACGACCGCAACACGCATTTCGCGGTGGCGGCCGCCGGCGAGGCGCTGCGCGAGGCAGGCCTCCTGAACGCCGAAGGGACGCTCGACGTCGCCCAGGCCGATCCGGACCGCTTCGGGATGATCGTGGGCACCGCGATCGGCGGGATTGGCATGATCGCCGACGGGCTGGCCACGATCCGCGATCGCGGCCCTGGCCGGGTCTCGCCGTTCCTGCTGCCCCATATGATCCCGGACGCCGCCTCGGGGATGGTCGCCATCCAGTACGGCCTCCGCGGACCGAATCTCGCCGTGGTGAGCGCCTGCGCCACCGGCGGCCATGCCATCGGCGAGGCGATGGAGACGATCGTGCGCGGCCAGGCCGACCTGATGCTGGGAGCGGGGACGGAGGCGGTCATCGTGCCGATCGCGTTCGCCGGCTTCGGCCAGATGCGGGCGCTCGGCTCGCCGATCGATCCGGATACCGGAGCCTATGACCCGACCGTCGCGTCACGCCCCTTCGACCTCACCCGGAACGGCTTCGTCGTCTCCGAGGGAAGCGCCGTGCTCGTGCTCGAGGAGCTCGGCCACGCCCTGGCCCGCGGCGTGACGCCCATCGCCGAGGTGATCGGCTACGGATCGTCGTCCGACGCCTTCCACATGGCCGCTCCGGCCGAGAGTGGCGAAGGGAGCCAGCGCTCCATGCGCGCGGCGCTGACACGGGCCGGCATTGGCCCGGAGGCGGTCGACTACGTCAACGCTCACGGGACAAGCACGCCGCTCAACGACCGCTTCGAGTCGTTCGCCATCAGCACCGTCTTCGGCGAGCATGCCGCGCGCCTGGCGGTCAGCTCCAGCAAGAGCATGACCGGCCACATGATGGGCGCGGCAGGGGCATTCGAGGCCTTCGTGTGCGCCCGCGTGGTGCAGACCGGCTGCATCCCGCCGACCATCAACTACCGCCATCCCGACCCGGAGCTGACGCTCGACTACGTGCCGAACACCGCCCGTCAGACCGACAGCCGTGTCGCGCTCTCCAATTCGATGGGTCTGGGCGGGCATAACAGCACGCTGATCCTGAGCCGGGTCGAGGCGTGAGCCGCAGCCGATGAGCCGCGATGCCGCACGCCGGGCCGTCGTGACGGGGCTCGGCGCGATCACACCCATCGGCAACGACGCCGACACCTTCTGGCGCAACCTGCTGGCCGGCACCAGTGGGGTGGGGCCGATCACCGCCTATGACCCCGCTGGCGAGGAGGTGCGCATCGCGGCCGAGGTCAAGGGCTTCGACGCTGCCACCTGGATCGACTTCAAGCAGGCGCGGCGCATGAGCCGATTCAGCCAGTTTGCGGTCGCCGCCGCGGCCCAGGCGATCGAGGACGGCGGGCTCACGATCACCGATGCGAACCGCGACGAGATCGGCGTCATCGTGAACACCGGCGGGGGCGGCATCGGTGACGTGGCGATGGGCGAGCGGACATTCCTGGAGCAGGGTGGCAAGCGCGTCAGTCCCTTCATGGTGCCGATGCTCTCCCCCTCCATGGCGGCCTGCCAGATCAGTATCCAGAACCGCCTGCGCGGGCCGGTGATCGCGTCCGTGGCGGCCTGCGCCTCGGGGGTGCAGGCCCTGATCGACGCGCAGCGCCTGATCGAGCACGGCGACGTCGAGGTGGTGCTCGCCGGCGGGACGGAGAGCGCGATCCTGCCGGTCGCCTTTGCCGCCCTGGCCAACATGGGTGCGCTGTCGAAGCGCAACGACGACCCGGCCGGTGCCTCCCGGCCCTTCGACGCCGAACGCGATGGGTTCGTCTTCGGTGAGGGCGCCGCGGTCCTCCTGGTCGAGTCGGCGGAGCACGCCGAGCGACGCGGGGCGCGCATCATCGCCGAGGTGGCGGGCGGGGCCATGACCGGCGATGCGTTCCACATCAGCGCCCCCGATCCGACCGGCGAAGGGGCGGCACGGGCCATGGTCAAAGCACTTCGCGACGCCGGCGTCGAGCTCGAGGAGGTCGACTACGTGGCGGCGCACGGGACCAGCACATCGCTCAATGACGCCACGGAGACGAAGGCGATCCATGCTGCCTTCGGCACGCACGCCGCCAAGCTGGCGGTGAGCAGCAACAAGAGCATGGTCGGGCACACCCTCGGCGCCGCCGGTGCCATCTCGGCCCTGGCCGCGGTCTGCACCATTCGCGATGGGAAGATCGCGCCGACCATCAACTACCGGACGCCCGATCCAGCCTGCGACCTGGACTACGTCCCCAACACCGCCCGCAGCGCTACCGTGCGCACGGCGATCGTCAATGGCTTCGGGTTCGGCGGGCAGAACGCGGTCGCCGTCTTCCGGCGCTACGAGGCGGCCGGCTAGGGCTCGTCGCCGGTCACGTACAGCTCCGGCTCGAAGCGCGGCCCCCGCCCCGGCAGCGAGGCGACCCAGTCGCGCAGGGCGCTCTCCGCGGTGGTGAAGGCCAGCTCGTCCCACGGGATCTCATCCGGTCCGAAGTCGCGCACCTCGGAGGTCTCGGCGCCGGGCAGCGCCTTACCCCCCACGACATCGGCCTCATAGATGAGGGTGACGACGCCGGCATACGGACGCGAGTAGGCGCCGATCAGGCGGCCGACCTCGACGCGCAGCTGGGTCTCCTCTTCCGTCTCGCGTCGCGCTCCCTCCTGGGCCGCCTCGCCGATCTCAAGGAAGCCGCCGGGGTAGGTCCAGCGGCCGGCCCCCGGCTCGATCGAGCGGCGCGCGAGGTACACGCGTCCCGAGAGGACCGGCAGCGTGCCGACCACGAGGCGCGGGTTACGCCAGGTGACGTGGCCGTCGGGACAGACGAGGCGCGGCCGATGATCCTCCTCCAGCACCTGCGCGACCAGGCCCTGGCCGCAGGCCGGGCAGTACGCCGGCTCCTCGCCGAGGGTGAGCGGGTAGAACGAGCTGGCGTCGCGTTGCGGCATCTCGTGCATGGTAGCCAGCGGGTGGCACAATGCGGCGCAGTGCCCACCTCCGAAGGCCCTCGGTGACCGTCGCGACACTGCCCGCCCAGCCGGGACCCTTCGCCGTCTTCCGGAATCGCGGATTCGTCTACCTATGGACCGGGCAGCTCGTCTCGACGATCGGTGACGCGCTCACCTCGTTGGCCGCCGGCATCATCGTTTTCCGGGAGACCGACTCGGTCCTGAGCGTCGGCCTGATGCTCATGGTCTCGGCGGCGCCAACCCTGGTCTTCGGCCTGATCGCCGGGGTCTTCGTGGATCGCTTCGACCGCAAGGCGATCATGATCGTCACCGTCGTCCTGCAGGCCGCCCTGGTGGCCTCCATCCCCTTCCTGATCAGCGAGGGGAACTCGGTCTTCTGGCTCTACGTCATCGTGCTGCTCTCGTCATCGGTCAGGCAATTCTTCGACCCGGCCAACGACAGCGTACTGCCCGAGGTGGCGAGCGACGATGAGCTGGCCGCCGCCAACTCGATGATGGCGATCGCCCAGTTCGGATCGACCGCGATCGGCTTCGCCGTGGCAGGGCTGCTGGCCGGAGTCTCGGTCGAGGCGGTCTTCTTCATCGATGCCGGCACCTTCCTGTTCGCCGGCCTCCTGATCGGCCTCGTGCGCATCCCACGGGTGGCGGTCGAGGAGAAGGCGAACGTGCGGGACATCTTCGCCAACCTCGCGGTGGGCGCCAGATTCATTCTCGGGACACCGATCCTCCGCTCGTTCACGTTGGTGCGCATCCCGGTGATGATCATCTTCGGCCTGCAGAACGTGCTGCTCCTCCCCTTCGCACTGAGCGTCCTCCGCGCGACCGAGTTCGAATACGGGCTCCAGGAGGGGATCACCTCGGTTGGCTTCGTGGTCGGCAGCCTTGCGATGGCGCACTATGCCGATCGGCTGCGAGAGGCGAACTGGATCATCCTGAGCTTCCTCGGCATGGGATTTGCGGGGGTCGCCTACGCCGTCACCTCGAACATCTGGGTGGCGATCGGATTGATCGGGATCTCCGGCGTCCTCAACGCCCCCTCCTATGTCGCCGGGCGGCTCATCAACCAGCGCAACACCCCGCGCGAGATGCGCGGACGGGTCTTCAGCACCAATTACGTCATCCGGGACGTCTTCTACCTGGGCGGGATGGGCCTGGCCGGACTGGCCGATGTGGTCGATGTGCGGATCCTCTTTGCCGCCAGCTCGCTCGTGCTGATCGCTGTCTCGCTGCTCGGCGCCCTGCTGCCGGGGATCGGCCAGCCGGCTGCTGAATGGCGCCGGACGCTGGCGCTGCTGCGGGGCGCAGCCGCCGCGCCGTCGGTAGGCGCGGGACGACCCGCCACGGCCGACGACGTCGAAGCGCTGGGGCGCCATATTCCCGCCCTGGCCGGGATGCCACAGCGCGACCGAGACGCTCTGATCCGCACCGGTCGCGTGCTGGATGCCAATGCCGGCACCGCCGTCACCCGCACCGGCGAGGCCGGCGACAGCGCCTTCTTCGTGCTCGGTGGACGCCTGGTCGCCGGCCGGACGAGCAGCGAAGGCGAATACCACGCATTCTCCGCGATGACCGCCGGTGACGTGTTCGGCGAGATCGGGGCCCTGACCGGCAGCCAGCGCACCGCCGACGTGGTGGCCGAGGAGCCGAGCACGCTCCTGCAGGTTCCCGCCGGGACGCTCAAGCAGCTGATGGCGCTGCCCCAGTTCGGCC
This sequence comes from Candidatus Limnocylindria bacterium, assembly GCA_038322875.1. Classification (GTDB taxonomy): domain Bacteria; phylum Chloroflexota; class Limnocylindria; order QHBO01; family QHBO01; genus CF-167. The sequence continues at coordinate 64,263 of JBBQGI010000003.1, forward strand.
CCCTGGTCCTGGGCAAGATGCAGGAGCGCCTGGCCCGTTCGACCACGATCGGCGACCTGCCGCGCTTCGGCGGCGTTGACCACGGCGCCCTGCGACAGATGCGCGCGGAGTCTGCGACACCGGAGGAGGCCGGAGCCTAGGCCGAAGCGGGCGTGGCTACAATGCCGATCCCATGCAGCCGATTCGCCTCTACAACTCCCTCACCCGCAGCGTGGATGCGCTCGCTCCGATCGTCCCCGGCCGCGTCGGCATCTACACCTGCGGCAGCACGGTCTACCGCTACGCCCACATCGGCAACCTGCGGACGTACCTCTTCGGCGACCTGCTGCGAAGAACGCTCAGCTACCTGGGTTACGAGGTCGTCTACGTCAAGAACATCACCGATGTCGGGCACATGCGCCATGACCTGACCGACACCGGCGAGGACCGCATGGAGCAGGCTGCCATCGACCAGGGGAAGAGCCCGACCGAGATCGCCGATTTCTACACGGCGGCGTGGCTCGACGACGAGGACGCCATCAACATCCTGCCGGCCGACGCCATGCCGAAGGCGACCGATCATATCGGCGAAATGATCGCCATCATCGAGACGCTGCTGGAGCGGGGGCTCGCCTATCGGGTCGAGGGGACCGTCTACTACGACGTCGCCGCCCTCGACGGCTACGGGAAGCTCTCCGGGCAGAGGATCGACGCCATGCTCGCGGGGCACCGGGTCGACGTCCAGACCGACAAGCGCCATCCGGAGGACTTTGCCCTCTGGAAGGCGGCGGAACCGGGACGGGCGATGAAATGGCCGTCGCCCTGGGGCGAGGGCTTCCCGGGCTGGCACATCGAGTGCTCGGCAATGAGCATGAAGTACCTGGGCGAGCGGTTCGACATCCACACCGGCGGGATCGACCTGAAGTTCCCGCACCACGAGGACGAGATCGCCCAAAGCGAGGGAGCCACCGGGCACCAGGTCGTCAACGTGTGGTTGCACGGCGAGTTCCTGACCCTCGACGACGCCAAGATGGCCAAGTCAGCGGGCAACATCATTCGCGTCAGCGACCTTCCCTCGAAGGGATTCCAGCCGCTCGACTTCCGCTACCTGGCGCTCACGGCGCACTATCGCTCCAAGCTCGACTTCACGGAGAAGGCGATGCACGCCGCTGCTGCGGGCCTGCGCAGGCTGCGCCGTGCAGTGGCCGAG
>JBBQGI010000004.1:0-53421 GCA_038322875.1 Candidatus Limnocylindria bacterium
CTCGGCAGTGAGGGCGCGAATCGCATCGGTCAGCTGGATCTCTCCCTCCGCGCCGCGCTGTGTCGTCTCCAGCTTGTCGAAGATCTTGGGGCTGAGGATGTACCGCCCGAGCACGGCGAGGTCGGAGGGGGCATCGGCGACGGACGGCTTCTCGACGAGGTCCGCGATCTCGACGAGCCGGCCCTCCTCGCGCAGCGGAGCCACGATCCCGTAGCGGCTCACGTCGTCGCGCGGCACGCGCGTCAGGGCGATCACCGAGCCGCGATGAGCGACGTACTGCTCGATCAACTGCTGCGTCACTGGCTTGCCGCCAGGGTTGAGCATCACGTCGTCCGAGAGGAGCACGGCGAACGGCTCGTCGCCGACCAGCTCCTTGGCCATCAGCACCGCGTGGCCAAGGCCGAGCTGCTCCTTCTGATGCACAAAGGCGATCGGGCCAATCTCGGAGATGCGCCGCACCGCGCGCAGCATCTCGATGTCGCCCCGCTCCTCGAGCCAGCTCTCCAGCGCCGGATCGGAGTCGAAATGCTCCTCGATGGTGCTCCGGCCGCTGGCGATGACGATGATGATCTGCTCGATCCCCGAGGCGACCGCCTCTTCGACCGCGTACTGGATGATCGGCCGGTCGACCAGCGGGATCATCTCCTTGGGGATGGCCTTGGTCGCGGGCAGGAAGCGGGTGCCGAATCCGGCCGCGGGCAGGACGGCCTTTCTGACGCGCACGGTGATGGGATCTCTCCTGGAGCGGATTGTCGTCGCGCAGCAGCGTGGCGGGTCTCAGGCTGCGCCGATGCGAGGATGCCTCACGGGCAGAGGAGTATACCAACGGCCACCCTCAAGCTCGGCGACGCTACAATCGCGAACCGATGCTCAAGTCCCTGGTTCGAACCCTCAAGGGGCCCAGCCGCGATCCGCGGATGGGCTACATCAGCCGCCCCCTGCCGCGCGACCTCCGCGACGAGCAGGTGCTCGCGGCACTGGAGATCGCCTTTGCCGGCGACCCGAATCCCGACGCCCTGGTCGAGACGCTGCCTCCCGCCTTGAAGGAGGTCACCGGTCACGTCTACGAGGTGCTCGACCGCTCGGCAGGGGACGTGACCGGCACGTTCCGGCGCTCGCAGGTGATGATCCGTGACGGCGCGGTCGGCCTGTGGCCGGGCTACCAGGCCCGCGCCTACCCACTCCTGTCGACCTCCCGCAAGGCCGATGATGCACGGGCGGCGATCCTCGCAGCGGACGGCACGCCGGCAGATGCGCCGAGCCCCACCAATCCGGTCGGCAAGCCCGGGTGGGCTCCGCCGCCGGCGGTCGGCGACGGCGCCGGCGAGGACGCAGAAGCGCCCATCGACGAGACCGCGTAGGTGGGCCGCCAGAACGTTCCGCGCGACCAGTGGCTGGAGCTCGGCGCCGAGTGCCCGCACTGCGGCGAGCGCGTCACCGAGGAGATGGTGTACTCCTGGCGCCCCGTCCCGGACGACCCGAAGCTGCTGCTCCTCTACTGCCCCGACTGCGGTGATCGAGTCGAGATCAATCACGTCTGAGTGGTGCCCCCAACCGGATTCGAACCGGTGATCTCCACCTTGAAAGGGTGGCGTCCTAGGCCTCTAGACGATGGGGGCGCGTGATCGCCCCATCGTAGCAAGGCATCGACGGGTGCCATCGGTCCAGCCCCGTCGGGACTACAGGTAGAAGAGCACCACCAGGATGACCGCCCCCGCCAGGGCGACCGCCGCCATCACGATCATCATCCCGCCGCCGAGCGCGATCCCGACCGACATGCCGGCCGATCGAGTGCGGTACGCCCGCTGCGACCAGATCCACCCCTGGACGAACAGAAAGATGCCGATCGCCACCGCGATGAGCGCCGCGACCAGCATGGCTGCGGTCGAGAAGCCGGTGTCGTTGCCCAGGACCGCCATGACCGTCAGGCCGGCAGCGATCAGCAGGCCGACCAGGCCGATCACCACGTTTCGGAGAAAGGGATGCATGGCGCCAAGCCTGCCTGCACCGATCTCCCTCGTCAAGGCGACCCGCTCGTAGACTGGCGCCATGCCGTCGAGCGCGTTTGCCACCTTCGCCGAGACCGCCGAAGCGGTCGCCACCACCACCTCGAAGCTGCGCAAACGCGACCTCCTGGCAGCCTACCTGCGCGATCTCCCGCCGGACGACGTGCCGATCGCCGCCACCTTCTTCGCGGGACGGCCGCTCCCTGGAGCCGACAGGCTGGGGCTCGGCTGGGTGCAGCAGAGTCAGGCGCTCTCGGCCGCCACCGGTGCCGACGAGGCAATCCTCCACGCCGCCTACCTCCGCCACTCCGACTTTGGCGACGCCGCGGCCGAGCTCCTGGGTGGTCGCGGCCCGGCTGGCCACCGCCTCACCCTGGCCGACATGAACGCCGCGTTCCGCGCGATGAGCGATGCCGACAGCACGTCAGGGCGTGTCGCGGCGATGACGACGCTCTTCACCCGAGCGACCGCCGAGGAAGCTCGGTTCGTGGGACGAATCGCCGCACGCGAGCTGCGCATCGGGCTGCGCGAGGGACTCCTCGAGGAGGCGATCGCGGCGGCCTTCGACCGCCCGATCGAGGCAGTCCGGCGGGCGCTCATGCTCGTCGGCGAGCCGGGCGAGGCTGCCGTGCTGGCGCGCGACAACCGACTCGCCGGGGCTGCCCTGCACCTGGGCCGCCCAATCCGCTTCATGCTGGCCACGCCGGTGGCCGACGCCGCCGAAGTGATGCGTCGGGTCGGCGACGAGGCATGGATCGAGGACAAGTACGACGGCATCCGTGCCCAGCTGCACCTGGCCGGCGGCGGAGCCCCGCCACAGCTCTTCTCGCGCGATCTGAATGACATCACGGTCTCCTTTCCCGAGGTGGCGGGTGTTGCCGCCGAGATCGGCCATCGGCTGGTGATCGATGGGGAGCTGGTGCCATATCGGTCCGGATCGGTCCTTGACTTCGCCAGCCTGCAGACCCGCCTCGGTCGGGTCGACCCCAGCCCCGACGTGCTCGAGCAGGTGCCGGTGGTGCTGGTCGCGTTCGACCTACTGCACCTCGACGGACGCGACCTCCTCGAGAGGCCGCTGCGAGAGCGACGGGCAGCCCTCGAGGCCCTCAGCCTGCCGGAGCGGACCGGCGAACGGTTCCTCTATTCGCACCTGGCCAGCGCCCGCTCCGCGGACGAGGTGGAAGCGCATTTCGACGATGCGCGCGAGCGGCGCAACGAAGGGCTGATGGTCAAGGATCCCGGATCGGACTACCAGCCTGGGCGCCGCGGACTCGGCTGGCTGAAATTGAAGAAGGCGCTCGCCACGCTCGACTGCGTGGTGGTCGGCGTCGAATGGGGCCATGGCAAGCGACGTGGCGTCCTCTCGGACTACACGTTTGCGGTGCGCGGCCCGGACGGCGAGTCGCTGCTCACCATCGGCAAGGCCTATACCGGCCTGACCGATGTCGAGATCGCCGCCATGACCGAGCGCTTCAAGAAGATCACCCTGCGCGACTTCGGGCGCTACCGCACCGTCGTCCCCGAAGTGGTGGTGGAGATCGCCTTCGATCGCATCATGCGCAGCAAACGCCACAAGAGCGGCTTCGCAATGCGCTTCCCGCGGATCGTGTGCATCCGCGATGACAAGACCTCAGCCGAGATCGACAGCCTGGGGACGGTGGAGAGGCTCTTCGCCGCCCAGGCGAGCGGTCGCATCGTGCTGGCGCGTGGCGCGCGCGGGGAGACCGAGCGAATCGCGGCGACCGGAGAGATCGAGGGCGGAGGCGCCGGCTAAGCTCTAGGCTGCCTTCGGCGAAGGCATACGTGCGCCGGTCGCTTCCATCTCGGATGCGCTGAGCACCGCCTCGACGAAGGCAGCCGCTCGTCGCGGGTCGAGCCGCTGCACGCGACCGATGCTGGCAGCCCACCACGGGGCGTTGTCAGCGGTCACGACCTCGCCGATCGGCTCCTCCAGCACGACCTTGGTATAGGGACGCGGGAACACGATCGCGGGCGAGATCGCGACGGTCGAGTCGTCAAGGGTGGCACGCACCCAGCGCGCGACCGACTCGGCGACGGAATCGGCTTCGAACGACGGGTTGGTCATGGTCGGGATCCAGCCCGAACGCGATCGCGTGTCGAACTCCCAGCCGCGGCCCCGCACCCGATACCGGCCACGCCAGCGCCGAGTGACGATGGCTCGCACGCCGGGAGGGCCGACCAGCAGCGCGGCCAGGTCCTCGGACACGCCCGGCAGGCGGGGCGCCAGGACGAGGGTGTAGGAATCATCGAAGGCAGACGCCAGGAGCTTGCCGAGGTCGTCGCCGATCGCCTCGCTGCGGCGCCGCATGCTCGCCACGGATCGCCAGGTCATGGCGCCGCCGACGCCGAGGGCCAGGGCCCCGGACAGGCAGAGCAGCGCGATCGGAGCGACACGGGTCGGTGGCAGGAGCGCCATCAGCAGCACCGACGTGGCTCCGACCACGAGCATCGCCAGCGCCACGGTCAGGGCGTGGTCGCGAAATCGTCGCGCGAGGGCAGGATGGATCAGTCGCATTGGTCACCTCTGGCTGCTAGGCTCATGGCATGCCCACCACGGCCTCGGTGCTGGCCACCGTCATCGAACCGCAGCGGGCGCTGCGAGTCGAGGTCCTCACCGGGACTGGATTCAGACTGACCTTCGACACGGGGGAGGCCGGCGACCTGCGTGCTGGCCCCGGACCCACCGAATCGGTCCTGGCCGCGCTCGCCGGCTGCACCTCGATGGATGTCGGCAGCATCCTGCGCAAGAAGCGCCAGCCAGCCGCCAGCTATCGCGTCGCGGTCACCGCCGAGAAGGCGGACGAGCACCCGCAGGTCTACACCAGCATCGTTATCGAGCACCAGGTCGCGGGTCAGGTCGAGCCCGATGCACTGCGCCGGGCGATCGAGCTGTCGGCCACGACCTACTGCCCCGTCAGCGCCATGCTCTCGCACTCCGTGCGCATCGAGCACCGCTATCGGCTGACTCGCGAAGGGCACGCCGAAGTCAGTGCGCTCGTGGCGATCACGGGGCCGGACGGTACCGACGTCCGCTGAGGTCGTCATTCAACCAGTTTCCCGTCGAGATGCGCGTCCGGCTATGGCGTGATGGTCCTGCCGGCGTCGCGTCCTTTCGTTGAGATCGGCGTGATTGCGCGTCCGGTGTAGGATGGCGCCCTTCATGGCACGCTCGATGTGGCGCGGGGCGATCCAATTCGGACTGGTGACGATCCCCGTCAAGCTCTACCTGGCGACCGAGACCGGCGGGATCGGCTTCAACATGCTGCACGCCAGCTGTGGCACCCGGATCCAGATGAAGATCTACTGCCCGTTCCACGACGCGGTCGTGCCACGCTCGGAGACGGTCCGCGGCTACGAGTGGAGCAAGGGCCGCTACGTCGTCCTCGATGACACCGACTTCGAGGCCGTTCCGCTCAAGACGGTGCGCGCCATCGAGATCGAGATGGTGGTGGATGCCAAGCGCGAGGGCCAGGGGGTCGAGTTCGTGAAGCAGGCGTACTACCTCGAGCCGGACCCGATCGGCCACAAGGCGTTCGAGCTGTTGCGCCAGGTCCTTGCCGAGAAGGGCAAGACCGCGATCTGCAAGATCGTGCTCAAGGACCGCGAGCAGCTCGCCGCCTTGAACCCGTACTCCAAGACGATGCTGCTGACCACCCTCCACTGGCCCGATGAGGTGCGCTCGATCGAGGAGCTCAACATCCCCCAAGAGGAGATCGAGGTCAAGCCGGCCGAGCGCAGGATGGCGGAGCAGCTGATCGAGTCGATGACCGGGGAGTTCAACGCGGACGACTTCCACGACAACTATCGGAAGGCGCTGATGGCCGTCATCGAGGCGAAGGTGGGAGGTGAGGCACCGGTCGCAGCCCAGAAGGTCGAGCCGACGCGTATCGGCGACCTGATGGCGGCGCTGGAGGCCAGTGTCGCGGCCGCGCGCGACGCGCGACGCGAGGGGGCCGCCAAGCCTGCCGCCGTCAAGGCGGCGAAGCCGGTTGCTGCCAAGGTCGCCAGGGCCACCAAGCCGGCTCGCGGGCGCGCCGGGAAGGACGACGAGGCACCCGCCGCGCGCCGCCGCAAGAGCGCCTAGCCCGCACCCGTGCCGGAGCAGCAGCTCCCACTCCCGGTCCACCCGACCAGCGAATCGCCCACTCGACGCCTGCCGTCTCGCGTCCTGCCCATGCAGGCCACCGATGTCGACGCGCCGTTCGACGATCCGGGCTACCTCTTCGAACCATGGTGGCCGGGCACCCGGGCGATCGCATTCAGCGAGCACGGCGTGCTCAGCCTGCAGGTCGCCGGCCTGGCCGACGGACTGGCTGCATTCCCGGAGCTGACCTCGATGCCGTCGCAGCTCGCCGAGGACGGGGTCGCCCTCGACGGGACCCTCCTCGTGCTCGACGAGGCTGGGCGGCCGGATCCCGAGCTGTTGCGGGCGCGACTCGGGGGGCACGGCCTGCCGGGGCGGCCGGCCTACGTGGCGAGCGACCTGCTGTGGAGCGGCGGGCAGCCTGTGGTCGGCCGCTCATTCGCCGTGCGTCGGCGCTGGCTCGAGGCGATCCTGACCCCCGGCGACCGCGTCACTGTCGGCCGCGCGTATGTCGGAGACGGGACCGTGGTGGCCGAGGCGCTGGCCGCGCTCGGCATCGATGGACTGTCGGCCCGGCAGCTCTCGGCACGCCATCGCGCCGGACCCGCGGGCGATGCCTGGCTGCGTGCGTCCCTCCTGCCGGCTGAACCGCGGCCCCGGCCGACCCTGGCGCTGATCCTGCGCCTCCCGCTGGGGGACTGAGGGGTCTCAGCCGCCGGGCAGCAGCGCCAGCGCGCGCTCGAACTTGCTCGTGGGATCCGCCACGAGGCCTGGCACCGCCGCCAGCGCCGCCCCCAGGGGCGCCGGGTCGAGTCCGCCCTCAATGGCGCCTTCCTCCAGCTCCAGCTCCACGACCGCCAGGCGGCCAATCTCGACACCTTCGTGCAGGATCCGCACGCGATCGAGGGAGAGGGTGCCCGCCGCCCGGCCGGCGAGTGATACCGAACGCTCCGTACGCTGTTGCTCGAGGCTGAACCGCTCGAGCAGCACCCCGCCACTTGCCATCCCCTGCAGCAGCGCCCGAGCGGCCGATGGAGGCCATTCCGACGGCACGGGCCTGACGTCGGCGGGTCCCTCGACCTCCCGTCGGCGGTGGAGCAGGTCGCCCGGTTCATGCTCGGCGGGGCCCTTGAGCGAAACGATCGTCCGTCCCTCCCGGGTGCGCAGGCGGCACGCCCAACGGGCCTCCGAGAGCCGGAGATCGGCGGTGTCCAGGTAGCGGTCCCGCTCCTCCACGGTGCGTGGCGACCCGAGCATCGCCGGCCCCAGGCTGGCCGTGGCCGTCAAGGCCTCGAGCGGCCGCTCATCGGCGGCCCAGAATTTCAGCTCAGCTTCGATTCGACCGTCGGTCACGCCTGGTAGCGGCCCGACGCGCGCGCCACCATCGCGGCGACCGTCTCCCGCAGCTCGCTGGGAGCCAGCACCTCGACCGCATCCCCCCAGGACAGGATCCACGGGCGGATCTCGACGATGCCAGCCACGGTGACGGTCAGTTCGATACCGCCGCCGGGCAGCTCGATCAGCTTCTGCGAGCGGTGCCACACGGCCTCGCGCACGCGATGCGCCACCGAGGCGTCGAAGCGCAGCACGACCTCGGCGGTCGCGGTCGTATCCGACGACCAGATGCCCCACGAATGGGCCAGCCAGCGGTCAGGGTCGAAATCATCGGGGATCTGGTAGCGGTCGGTCGTGATCGTCGAGCTCCGAATCCGCTCGACCTTGTACGTGCGCATGGCGTTGACCGTCTCGTCGAAACCGATCAGGTAGACGCTGCGCCCGGCGGCATCGGGCTCCAGGAAGTAGGGCTGCACGCGGGCGCGCCGGCGGTCACCCTCGCCTGGCTCGTAGTCGAACTCGACCACCCGCCCATCGGCCCAGGCCTGCGCGACGTGCGCGAAGTTGCGGACGAACTCGTCGTTCGGCTTCGCTTCCCCCACGGTCAGCATCGTCGCGGTCACGTGGCGGGCGATCGGCTGCGGAAGCAAATGCGCCAGCTTCGTGAATGCGCTGACGACCGCCTGGTCGTACGCATCCGACCACCGCGCGATCAGCCGCGAGGCGAGGAACAGGACCACCGCTTCGGGCAGCGAGAGGTGGAGCGGCGGGAGGAAGTACTTCTTCTCGATCCCGTACCGTCCTTTGCCGGCCTGGAAGATCGGCATGGCGAGCTCGTCCTCCAGTGCGCGGATGTCGCGGTAGACGGTCCGCGTTGTCATGCCGGTCAGGCTTGCAATCTCGGCGACGGGGACCCCGGCGTCGCCGCCGCCCCGGTCGTAGAGGATCGCCGCGACGGAGAGGAGGCGGGCGAGGCGATCGCGCTTGCGAGAGAGCCGGTCGTCCGGCCCATCGTCGCCCCAGCCGCCCCAGTCATTCATGGTCACGGCTGCTCAGCTGCCCGATGCCGATGGTTCGACGCTTGGGCTGCCGCTGACCGATGGCGCCGGCGTGGGAGTCGGTGGAGGCACGCCGGGGAGGCCACCGAGCATGGCGAGGTTCTGGGCGTCGTCGGTCCCGATCATCAGGAACACGAGACCGTCCACCGCCCAGGTATAGACCCGCGTCCCGCGCACCGTGGCGTTGTCCTCAGGCCGCACCCAGACGACGTGGCCGGCGACGGTGGCCAGCATCCAGGCCTCGGGATGGAGGCCGGCGATCCCGACATAGCGGGCCGCCTCGGCCAGATACGGCTGGAGGTCGGAATTGGTTGCGAAGGGCGGGTTCATGCGCATCCCGAAGAGCGAAAGCCGCGGCCGCGAGACATACGCCAGCTGCAGCGTTCGGAAGCGTGTGCCGATCGCACCATAGACCTGGCCGATGTCGCCGGGCGTGATCGAGAAGTCGGTGATCGGCGGTATCTGCACCGCCTGGCCCGCGACCGTGGTCGGGATGAGGGCGACCAGCTCAGGATCCGCCGTGTTGCCGAAGATCGGGGTCGGCAACGGGGTCGGCAGGGGCGTCGCGGTCGGGGCCGGAGTCGCGGTCACGACCGGAATGGGACTCGGGGTCGGCGACGGCGATGAGCAGGCACCCATGGCCAGCATCATCAGGAGGATTGCGAAGGCCAGCGCCGGGGCGGTGCGCCGCCCGCGGGCAGCGTCCGGTCGGGTGGTCGGCATCGGGGCGCCATGATAGCGCGCCCGGCGGCCCGAGTTGCTCAGGCGGCTCCACGCTCCCGCTCCGGATCGTCAACCTCGCGACGGCGCTGGCCGCGATCCGTCCGCGCCGCAACAACCGTGGCGAGCGCGCCGACCACATCCGGGCGGAATCGCCCACCGACGTCGGCGCGAAGCTCGGCGAGGGCAGCGGCGCGGCCGCCGCGCTTGGCGGTGGAGCTCGACATCAGGGTGTCGTAGGCATCGGCGACCGAGACGATCTGTGCGCCGGTCGAGGCTTCCTCCGGGCCGACGCCCGAACGGTGCTGCCGAACGATTCGCGCCGCCGGGCGGAGCGAGTGGATCGACTCCAGCTCGCTGGCTCCGAGGATGTCCAGGCTGTGCAGGCGAGCGGCCATCTCGATCTCCGTCACCTGGTCCGTGGAACAGCCCAGCTCGCCCGCAATCCGGACCGCCAGGTTGCCGACACGGTCGGCATGGCCTCGCGCCGTCGGGTCGCGAGCATCGATGGATCGTGCCAGCGCCAGCAGGGCGTCGATGACACCGACGTCGCCCTCGTCGCCGGGCGTGCCGGAGATGAGCGCCGAGTGCACGACCTGCCCCCCCGTCCCCGCGTCCGCCGGGAGCTGCAGGGCGGTGCGCGCCAAGCCGTCGAGGGTGCCGCGCAGGTGGCGCATCTCGAGCGGGACTTCATTGGCCCGTACCACCTGGTCGCCGCCGGACTGCTTGCCGAAGTAGAGGGCGGTGTCGGCCGCCGCGATCAGGCCGTTCTTGTCGTCGCTGTCCTCGGGCAGGGTGGCGACACCGATCGAGATGGTGACCGGAGACGCGTCTTTGGCGGTCAACCGGAAGACAGCCATCCGAACGCGTTCCGCGATAGCCATGGCGGCGTCGGCGTCGACCCCGGGCAGCACGAGGGCGAACTCATCGCCGCCGTACCGGAAGACGGAGTCATTCGACCGCGCGGCGCCATAGATGGCGAGCCCAACCGCGTGCAGCAGGGCGTCGCCCGCTGGGTGGCCGAGCCGGTCGTTGTAGCCCTTGAACAGGTCGAGGTCCATCATCAGGAGCGAGAGCGGGCGCTGCCTGGCGCGCGAGCGCTTGCCGCGACCCGTGCCAGCGTGGGCGACGAATTCGTCGACCATCTCGCCGAGCATCCGCTGGAAGGCGCCATGATTGCGCAGGCCGGTGAGGGCATCGGTGTCGGCCCGCTGGCTGACGGCATGATGTGCGTCGGCGTTGCGCAGTGCGATCGCACCCTGGCCGGCGAAGAGCTTGATGAGCTCGAAGTCGTTCTCGCTGAAGTAATTCCCTGAACCACCTACCCGCGAGATGTTCATGCAGCCGATCACCTCGCCTCCGCTGATCAGCGGCACGACCGCCAGCGCCTCCGGGTCGGCCGGCGTCCCTGGGATCTGGACAGAACGGGGATCGTGCAGCGCGTCGTTTGCGAGCACCGGCTCCGCGTGATCGGTGGCCCAGCCCATCAGGCCACGCCCGAAGGGGACGACGTAGGCCATCACCTGCTCGGCGTGGCGCTCACGGGTCAGGACCGGCACGAGGACGTGATTCTCGGGATCCGCGCGGTAGATCGACAGGTTGTCGTAGTGGACCACCGAGCGGAGGCCGTCGGCGATTGTCTCCAGCACGTGCTGCTGGTCGAGGCTCGAGAGGAGGCGCTCGTTGATCTCGAGCAGGCGGCGCTGCGACTGCAGCTGACGGGCAAGCTCGGCCGATTGCAGCTCGAGCCGCTCGTAGGCCCCGGCGTTGGCGATCGCCTGGGCGGCGTAGCCGGCGAAGATGGTCATCGTCTGGAGGTCGTTGTTGCTGAACTGGTCCCTGCCGAGCTTGGAGAGCGCGACCACGCCGACCGCGCGGCCCTCGAATACCATCGGCACCACGAGCATCGACTCGTCGATGTCGTCGGTCCCCTCGATCGTGTGTCCCCGCATGTCGTTCAGTGCGTCGTTGATCAGAAGCGGCTCGCCATGCTCGGCAACCCAGCCGGTGAACGAGCCCTCGCCGATCTCCACCCGCAGCTTCTCGTGAAAATCCCCCTCCCCCAGCAGGCGATCGGTGAAGGCGATCGGCTCACAGAAGCCGGTCTCCCAGTTCACGAAGTAGACGCGGATGTCGTGGTAGGCGGCCAATGAGCTGGCCTCCGAGACGATCGCGTCGGCGATCGCCTGGACATCGGTCAGGCGGTTGAGGCGCGACGACAGGTCCTGGATCGAGCGAATTCGGGCGGCCTGGTCGGCGACCGAGCGGTAGAGGCGGGCGTTGCTGATGGCGACCGCAGCCTGGTTGGCGAACGACTGTGCGAGTGCGACCTCGTCATCGGGCCACTCGCGATCGCGCGTGTGGTAGAGACCGATGATTCCCAGCGCCTGGTCGTGGATGACGAGGGGCACCAGGCAGGCGGTCTTGATCCCCTCTTCGCGATAGACCTTCTGCATGACGCCGACGCCGGCCCGCGAGTCGGCACCGCGCACCACCATCGAGCGGCGCTCCTTGGCGGCCTGCACGCCGACGGCGGTGGAGCCCCAGGTCAGCTGGTGTGCGACCGCATGGAAGTTGTCGCCGAGTCCACGGGCGGCGGCGACGTGGAAGGGATGCTCCCCTTCCTCGATCAGCCAGAGGCCGGCCTTCTCGGCGTCGAAGAGGGTTCGGGTCCGGTCGACGATGTCGTCGAGCACCGTGCTCAGGTCGAGCTGGCCGGCCAACTCCTGTGCCACGTGCCGCAGGGCGCGGGAGCGAGCCACCTCACGCTTGGCACGGACCATGCTGCGGGCCATGGCCAGGTTGGCTCCAATCGCGTTGGCGACCATGCGCAGGAACGAGAGTGCGACCTCGGACAACGGCCCTCCCGGCTCGTCCTCCAGGACGAGCGCGCCAAGGATCTCGCCGGCGGCGCGCAGGGCGAGCTGCCGGCGCAGGGGGCCGACCTTGGCCTCGCCGCCCAGCTTCTCGGGCGCGCTCTCCGCGTCGGCGACACCATCCAGTGATTCGGGCGGGGAGGTCTGGTAGCCGGCGTGGGTCTCGAGGTGCAGGACCCCGTCGCCTCCTTCGCGGACCACGTAGGCCGCCACGCGGGCGATTCGAAGGTGCGAGCGCAGTGCTTCGACCGCGGTCCGGCAGACGGCGGTCGCGTTCGCCGAGCCGCCGGCTCCCGAGGAGAGTCGCCCGAGCACCGCCAGCTCGACGGCGATGCGGTTGTCGCGCACTTCCGATCCGCCATTGTCAGAGCCCTCGGCGAGCAGGCGCTCGACGTCGCCGCTGCGATAGCGTCGGTCACCCCGGGCATTGATCCGGAAGGCCGGGAGACGGCCGGCATCGGTCCAGGAGCGGATGGTGTTGGGATGCACGCCGAGCAATGCGGCAGCCTGGGCGACGCTGACCAGCGCTCCCCGGTCCTCCCCTCGCTCGCGAGCCGATTGCGCCACTGCGCGCTCCTGTCCGATGCCTCAGGCGGCCCTGCCAGCGATTGGAACATCTGGTAGGTGCCGTGCATCAGATGGTAGAAGTGGGTAGGCGTGTCCCCGATACCCCGTTCGTACCGATTTGACCCGGTACCAGCGGCCTCCGCAGCGTGCTCAGCCGACGAGGAAAGCCCAGCCGGCGAGGATTGCGGCCGCTCCGAGGAGCGCGAAGGCGATGGCGAGCAGCACGGTGCCGCCCAGCATCAACCTGGACCGTGGACCGCCCAGCAACCGCATGGCATCGTCGAGTTCGAGGCTGGTGATGACGTAGCCGCCCCGCGGGGGCATCAGGGTCACTAGGCCTTCTTCGTCGCGGCGCACCACGGCGAGCACGAGCAGGCGGTCGATGACGCTCAGCATCCGGGTGGTGGCCCGGGCCCGCCGCAGCGCCCCCTGCTCTTCGGTCACCCGCGACATCGCAGCGCCATACGACTCCTCGAGCTCGTCGGGGGAACCGTCCCAGACGTGTGGCAGCACGACCAGGGGATCGGCCGCGGATGCGGGGTCGATCGACAGCGATCCGTCGTGGTCCCATAGCTGGAACGACCGGGTCTCACGCAACCGCTCGATGCTGCGCCAGCCCCCTCGCGCCGGCATCACCTGCACATCGCGGTGGAAGGCCACCAGGCGATCATCGTCCCGCGTGACGATCGGCTCGGCGCAGCGAATGCGGCCGATGACGCGCACCGGTCGCGGTGGCAGGGGATCCCCTGGCTCGATGTCGAGCAGCTCTCCGACCCGCACCTCGTGAGCGCCGGCCAGGCGGCGCGCCATCGCCGGCCGTGCTCCCGAGCGGCGCACCAACAGCAGCCCGGCGGCCAGCACCAGCAGCCCGCCCAGCGTCAGCCACAGGGGAACGGCGAGGGAGGCTGGCATCGGAGGCCGATTATCCACCGATAAGCGGCAGGTAAGCGCTCTTCGTCAGGCTGCCCGCAGTCATCGGCGCGCGTCCCGACGCCGACTGTGCATATAGAGGAGGATCTGTCGCCACCGGAGCGCATGTCGTTGTCGTTCATCACCCGACCACGCTACGGAGATCCCCATGTCCGCATCGCTCGGCGCTGTAGCGCGCCGTCATCTTCCCGGCCGTCCGCACCGACTCGGCTCCGTCGCCGCCTTCCCGCTCATCCTCGCAATGCTGGCCGTCGGCATGGCGTCTGCCGACCTTCCGCCGGCCCTTCATCTCGATGCCGCCGACGCAGCGCGCGCCGGCATGACCATCCGCCTCGTCGCGCGTCCGCTGCTCGGATCCGAGCTGATCGAGGTGGATTCGCCATCGATGGCGCGGGCGGCAGGCAGCTTGCTGGCCGTATCGCCGGATGGCAGCCAGGCTGCGCTCGCCGACCGCGTTGGGGAGCTGTCAGGCCAGCTCACGCTCGCCAGCGCCGATGGCTCGCAGCTTCGACTGCATCTGCCGGGCCTGCTGGCGGCCGGGTTCGCCCCGGATGGCCAGTGGCTCGCCGTCATCGACGGCCGCGGCGCGCTGTGGCGGGTGACCACCGGGAGCGGCGAGGCGGCACTCCTTGCCGATGGGCCCTTCCTGGGCTCCCCGATCGTGCGAGCCGACGGATCCCTGCTCCTGCTCTCGGTCCCCTCGGTCGAGGCGCCGTACGGGTCGCAGCTCGTGCAGGTCGCGGCGTCTGACGGCGCAGCGACGCCCATTACCCACGACGTGCTGGTGTATGCCGCCTTCCCGCTGGCCGATGGTGGCATTGCTGTGGTTGCTCACGAGCCGGGTCGGACCGTGGTCCGGTCGATTGGCCCCGGCGACGAGGCGTTGCTGGCGGACCTGGGTCCGGATGTCGTCAACGTGGCCGTGGCGCCGGATGGGCGCCGGATTGCGTACGAGGCGACGGGGAGCGGGATCTACGTGATCGATGGACCTGGAAGCGGTCCGCGAAGCCTCGGCGGCGGGTCGCACCCCTGCTTCGGGGCCGATGCATCGGCGCTGCTGGTTCGGCGCGGAGCCGGTACCGTCGCGCTCGCACTGGACGGATCGGTGCTGGCGACCACCGACCACGTGGCCGGCCTCGCCGGGGCCGTCGGGTGCCTGTCATGAGCGCCAACTTGCGACGCTGGGCCGCATCGTTCCTCGTGCAGCTGGCCCTGATCGGCCTGGTTGCCGTCCCGGTGCATGCCAGCGACGACTACACGCTCCCCTTCTACAACCCGGGCGTCACGATGAGCTATGGCGTCGACCGCGACCGCACGCTGAACCGCCAGCTCGACTGGACCGGACAGGTCTGGAACGACGGGCAGACCCACTCCGGACGGGTCTACGACCAGCACACCGGCGTCGATTACCCGATGGCGCTGCGCAGCGAGGTTGCGGCGGCGAAAGATGGGACCGTGATCGACGAGGAGGGGGGATACGGGACGACGCAGTACGGATCATTCGGCAACTTCGTGCTGCTGCAGCATTCGGACGGGCGTCGGACCCTCTACTACCACCTCGCCAGCGCGGCCGACGGTGGCCTTGCGGTTGGGAACGGGGTTGCCGTGGTTGCGGGACAGGCGATCGGCCGCTCCGGCTGCAGCGGCAACTGCCATGGCCCGCACCTCCATTTCGAGATGCTGGCCTGGAATTCGGCGGCCAGCGCCTACCAGACGGTCGATCCCCTCGCGGAGCGACGATGGACCACGTGGCCCGGCCGCATCCCGTTCGACGCGTCCTACGTTCGGGAGAGCAACGGTGGCACTGAGGTGATCCGCCGGGGCCAGACGATCACGCACTGGGTCGAGTTCCGGAACACCGGTGGCCGGACCTGGCGGAACACCGGCAGCGGCCGGCGGATCGGACTGGGGACGTGGAGCCCGGCGGCGCACGCGTCGGGGTTCAAGGCCACCGACTGGCCGTCCACCTGGGTGGCGACCTTCCTGGATGCGTCGTCGGTGCCGCCCAACGGCGTGGGTCGATTCACGTTCGGCCTGCGTGGTTCGCCGGCGCCGGGCAGCTACCGGGAAACGTTCAACCTGATCGCCGAGTCGGTTCGCTGGTTCGACCACGGACGGCTGGGCAACTACTACGTGCCGATCGTGGTGTCGAATGCCACGCAGTAATACCGATCAGGGGAGGAGCTGTTGATGCGGCGTCGACTGGTCCTTTCGCTGATGCTGCTTGCCGCCGCTGGTGCGGCCTGCAGCATGACGTCGGGTTCCGGGTCGCCCGGCGCGAGCACGGTCGGGGACCGGTCGGAGGGGTTGGCCACGGGCACGCCTCCCTCCGCAGAGTCTTCGGCCGAGCGCCTGCCGCTGCCGAGCGCGTTTCCCGTCCTGGAGGGCGCCGTACCCGAGCCGATGCCGGACGACGACGTCGGCCTGATCGGACTGTGGACAAGCGATCGGGTCGGTTCGGCCGCATACGACTTCTACGTCATGGCGCTGCCCCCCGCCGGCTATCCGATCATCGGGGTGTATCCGGGTGGAGAGTTCGCGCAGATCCGCTTCGCGGTCGCGGATGGCGCGATCTGGCAGATGGTCGCGCACCGGGGCTTGAGCGGCCGCGTGACGATCGAGATTCGGCAGGACCGGCCCTAGGGCACAGGCTCGGCGGCCAGGCTGGCGCGCCTCGCGCCGGCCGCTCGCTGCAGGTCCTGCGGATCGACGCGGAAGACCGCATCGGGCCGTCCGGCGGCGGCCCACACCTCGTCCTGCGCGAGAAGGTGTTCGTCGATCAGGACCGGCAGTGGGCGCGCGTGGCCGAGCGGCGGTACGCCACCGATCGCGTACCCGGTCGCCGCCCGCACCTCGTTGCCGTCGGCGCGCCGGACCTGCGCGGCCCCCATGACCGAGGCCAGCCGCGCCGGGTCGAGGCGGTCAGCCCCGGAGACCAGCGCCACGACGGGTTCGCCGTCGACCATGAAGACGAGCGACTTCACGATCTGCGCCACGTTGCAGCCGACGGCGCGCGCCGCGTCCTCGGCGGTACGAGTGCCTTCGGGAAAGCGCTCCACCTCGATCTGCAGGCCGGCGTCCGCCGCGGCCTGCACGACGCGCAGGACCGTTGGATGGAGAGGCTCGTCGCGGGGTGCTGTCACCGCCGGATGATCGCATGCGTGCTACCCTCGGCGGGACAACCCCAAGAGCGACAGGGGAGCGCGCAAGCGCTGAGAGTGCGGGAAGGCCGCAGACCCTCGAACCTGATCTGGGTCATGCCAGCGAAGGGAGTCGGAGTGAAAGCAATCGTGGTGGCCGGCGGCGATGCCGCGCCGGAGGACGCTGCCCTGCTCGCTGGCGCGGAGCTGGTGGTCGCGGCCGACTCGGGCGCCACCTGGCTGGCCGGCCTCGGCGTTCGCCCCGACGTGGTGATCGGCGATATGGACTCCGTCGACGCATCCCTCCTTGAACGCCTGGAGGCCGATGGTGTCGCGATCGACCGTCACGCGGCGGACAAGGACGCCTCCGATGCGGAGCTGGCCGTCGGGCGCGCCATCGGCGCCGGGGCGACCGAAGTCCTGATCCTGGGGGCACTGGGCGGGGAGCGGCTCGACCATGAGCTGGCGAATCTCCTCCTGCTGGCCGATCACGCATGGAATCAGGCCGCCCTGCGCATCGTGCGAGGTCCCACGACCGTGCGGGCGCTGGGGAGCGGCGACGAGCTCGAGCTCACCGGCGTCCTCGGCGATCTTGTCACTCTTCTTTCGCTCGGCGCAGACGCGACGGGCGTGCGCACCCGAGGGCTGCGCTATCCGCTGAACGGCGAGACGCTCAAGGCAGGTCGCTCGCGCGGCCTGTCAAACCTGGTGACACAGGCACCGGCATCGGTCTCGCTCGAGGCCGGGACATTGCTGGTGATCGAAACGCGAAAGGGGTTCGGCACATGACGATCGTCGAGGAGATGGGCCGGGGCCGGTGGCGCACCGTGGATATCGTCCTGGCGGCCGTCCTGGCGGTCGCCTTCGGTGCGGTCTTCCAGGCATGGAACCTGCTATGGGTGGCACTCCTCCCCGCCTTCGTCGCGGTGCCGCCGTTGCAGGGATTCATGTACGGCGTCTGGCTCCTGCCCGCGGTGCTGGTGCCGCTGGTCGTCCGACGACCAGGTGCGGCCCTCCTCGGCGAGGGCGTGGCCGGGGTCGCATCGGCCCTCTTCGGGGCGCCATGGGGGCTGCTCATCATCGTCTACGGGCTGGCGCAGGGGGGCGCGGCGGAGATCGTCTTTGCAATGTTCCTCTACCGGCGCTGGGGGCTCTCGACCGCCTTGCTGGCCGGGGCGGCGGCCGGCGCAGCCGCCGTACTGCTCGACCTGGCGATCTTCTACCCGACCTGGTCGGCTGGGTTCCAGGTCCTGTACGCCGTCCTGGTGATCCCCAGCGCGACCGTCGTAGCGGGGGTCGGCGCGTGGCTATTGGTGCGCGCGCTGGCCGCCACCGGCGTGCTCGGAGCGTTCCCCGCAGGGCGCGATCAGCCCGAGGTTTGACGCGCTGACCGACCCCGCCGGCATCGAGGCTCGCGGCTGGGGCTGGCGGCACCCAGGCCGGCGGGCGTGGGCGCTGCGCGGCGTGGACCTGCGGATCGAGCCAGGCGAGCGGGTGATGCTGCTCGGCGCCTCCGGATCGGGAAAGTCGACGCTGCTGGCGGGGCTGGCGGGACTGCTGGAGGGCGGCGAGTCCGAGGGCGGGCTGCTCGTCGATGGGCTCGATCCGCGCGTTGCGCGCGAGCGAACCGGGATCGTCTTCCAGGACCCGGAGTCGCAACTGGTCATGGCACGCGCCGGCGACGAAGTGGCCTTCGGGCTGGAGAATCGATGCGTCCCGCCCGAGGAGATCTGGCCGCGCGTGGATGCCGCCCTGGCGGCGGTCGGATTCGCGTACGGGCGCGATCGCCCGACGGATGCCCTCTCCGGCGGAGAGCAGCAGCGCCTGGCGCTGGCCGGGACATTGGTTCTGGAGCCGGGGCTGCTGCTGCTCGACGAGCCGACCGCCAATCTCGATCCCGACGGAGCGGCGCTGATCCGGGAGGCACTTGCCCGCGTCGGAGCGGCGAGCCGTCGGACCATGGTCCTGGTCGAGCACCGCGTGGCGGGCTCGCTGTCGCTCGTCGATCGCGTGATCGTGCTGCAGGCCGGTGGCGGCGTGATCGCCGACGGACCACCCGACGCGGTCTTCGCCCGGCACGGCGGCGAGCTGGCCGAGGCGGGCATCTGGGTCCCCGGCCATCCCCTGCCGATCCCCGCGCGAAACACGAGCGCGTCCCCGAAGCCGGTGCTGATCGCCGAAGGGGTCGGCTACCGCTTCCCGGCGGAGGAGCGCATGTCGGTTGGACCGCTCGACCTTGCGTTGCGTTCGTCGGAGGCGCTAGCGATCGTGGGGCCGAACGGCTCGGGCAAGTCGACCCTCGCGCTGCTGCTCGGCGGCCTGTTGCGGCCGAGCATCGGCACCGTGAGCCTGGGCGGCGAACCGATCTGGCGCTGGCGGGCGGAGCGGCTGGCGCGACGGATCGGATCGGTCTTCCAGGATCCCGAGCATCAATTCCTGACGGGCCGGGTCGTCGACGAGCTGACCCTTGGGCCGTTGCGCGCCGGCCTCTCGGTCCGTGCGGCTCGGGAGCGGGCCGACTCCCTCCTGGCGCGGCTGCACCTCGAAGCCCTGGCCGAGGCAAACCCGTTCACCCTGTCGGGTGGCGAGAAGCGTCGCCTGTCGGTCGCCACCGCACTGGCCGCCGAGCCCTCGGTCCTGATCCTGGACGAGCCCACCTTCGGGCAGGACCGGCGCACGGCCGTCGAACTGCTCGACCTGCTGGCCGGGCTGCGCGACCAGGGGGCGGCGGTCTGCTTCGTCACCCATGACGCGCCGTTCGCGCAAGCGCTCGCCGACCGCACCATTCGACTGGCCGGCCAGTCGCCGGACCAGAGCCCATGAGGCGCTTCACGCCGCTGCGGGCGGCTCCCGAGGCCCTGCTGGCGCGTGCCAACCCGCTCGCCAAGCTGGGCGCTGCGGCGATCCTGATGGCGCTCCTCTTCGTGGCCCAGGGGCCGCTTCCGCCGGCCATCGTGCTGGCGGGCCTGGCCGTGGCGGTGCCGCTCACCGGCCTGTCACCGGGCGCCCTGTTGCGTCGCAGCTGGCCGCTCCTCGCGGCTGCCCTCTCGGTCGGCGTGCTGAACGTCGTCCTGGCGCCGGGTGGCAGTCGCAACCTGATGACCGGCCTCGCGCTCGGCATGCGCCTCTTGGGGATCGCGTTCGCCGGCGTCCTGGCGCTGGCCAGCACCGACCCAACCGACCTAGCCGATTCACTCCAGCAGCAGGCCCGACTCTCTCCGCGGTTGGCGGTCGGTGTCCTGGCCGCCGTCCGAATGCTGCCGATCATGGCGATCGAATGGCAGATCCTCGGGATGGCGCGGAGGGCGCGCGGCGTCACTGCCGGCTGGTCACCCATCGCCGCGGCGCGGCTCCTCTTCGGAATGCTGCTGGCCCTGCTGGTCGGCGCGGTGCGCCGTGCTACCCGCCTGGCGACCGCGATGGAGGCTCGAGGATTCGGTGCCGGAGATCGCCGCACTATCGCCCGCCCGCTGCGGATGCATGCTCGCGACTGGATCCTCGTCGGCTCTGCCGCCGGCCTGGCCGCCGTCGCGATGGGCGTCAGCGTCGCCGCGGGGAGCTGACGCTTCGTGCTGGGCTAGATTAGTGTCCGATGATCCGCAAGACGCCGTTTCACGAACGCACCAGCGAGCTCAACGGGACCGGCCTCTGGCAGCACTGGTCCGGCCATCTGGCCGCCAACCGCTACCAGGTCTCGGACAAGTTCGAGTACTTCGCCGTCCGCAACGCGGCCGGCATCTTCGACACGTCGCCTCTCTACAAGTACCGGATCGCCGGTCGCGACAGCGAGCGATTCCTCTCCGGCATGCTGGCCCGTGACATCCGTGCCTGCCCACCGGGCCAGGCTCAGTACACGACCTGGCTGGACGAGCGCGGATTCGTGATCGAGGACGGCGTCATTCAGCATCGCGGACCTGATGAGTTCCTGCTGACCTCAGCGGAGCCGAATTTCGCCTGGTTTGCGGACCGCGTCGGGCGCCAGGCCGTGACTCTGGAGGAGGTGAGCCTGGACATCGGCGCGCTGGCGATCCAGGGCCCACGCTCACGCGACCTCCTTGCCACGCTGGTGCCCGCCGTTGCCCGCCTCCCGTTCTTCGGGCTCACCACGGGCAGCATCGGTGGCCGTCCAGTGACCGTCTCGCGGACCGGCTACACCGGGGACCTGGGCTATGAGGTATGGGTCGAGGCTGCAGACGCTCTCACCGTGTGGGACGCGCTGTGGGAGGCGGTCGATGGCCACGGCGTCCTGCCGTACGGGCTGGCCGCCCTCTACATGCTGCGCATCGAGGCCGGCCTGCTGCTGCTGGCGGTCGACTTCGACTCGACCCGCTTTGCGTTCAACGACGCGCAGCGGTCCACTCCGCTCGAGCTCGGCTGGGCATGGATGTTCAAGGGCCTCGAGGACGACGACCGCCCATTCATCGGCCGCCGCGCGCTCGAGCACGAGCGCACGGAGAAGACCTCGCGCTGGCGTATGGTGGGCCTGGTGGTGGACTGGCAGGACTACGATCGCGTCTTCTCGCGGGCCGGACTGATCCCGCCCAAGGCGCACGCGCCCGTCCACGAGGACTGGATGGTCTATGACGCAGAGCGTGCCCGGGTGGGCTACGCCACCAGCTTCATGTACTCACCAATCCTGCAGCAGCACATCGCCCTCGCCCGCGTGCGCCCTGACCTGGCGAAGCCCGGAACGCGAGTCTCCCTGGAGTTCACGGTGGACCACCATTACGAGCAGGTGGCGGCGCACGTCGCCCGGCTGCCCCTCTACAGCCCGGAGCGCAAGACGGCGTGAGCATGGACCGATACGACGCCATCGTGATCGGCGGCGGCCACAACGGCCTGGTGAATGGCGCCTACCTGGCCCGCGGCGGGATGAGGACGCTCATCCTCGAGCAGCGCCACCTGGTTGGCGGCGCGGCGATCACCGAGGAGCTGCGCCCCGGCTTCTGGTTCACGACATTCAGCTATGCCCTTTCGCTGCTGAGGCCCCAGATCATCCACGAGCTGGAGCTGCCGAAGCACGGCTTCACGCCGTTGCTCATGTCGTCGAAGTTCGCACCGACCGAAGGCGGCGAGTCCCTCTGGTTTACCCAGAATCACGACGAGAACCTGCGCGAGATCGCTCGCATCTCCCCTCACGACGCCGACGCGTACCAGCAGTACAGCCACGACCTCGACCGGGTCTGCCAGGCGATCAAGCCGCTTCTCGACATGGTCCCGCCCGACCCGCTCAGCGACGATCCTGAGGAGTTGTTGGCCCTGGCCGGGCTCGGTGCCCGCTTCCGGGCCCTCGATCGGCGCACGTTCCACAACGCGATCCGTCTCCTGACCGGCAGCGCGGCGGACTTCCTGGATGACTACTTCGAGTCGGAGCTGCTGAAGGGCTGGATCGCGTCGTCGGGGATCATCGGCTCGAAGGTCAGCCCTCGCTCGGCCGGCTCCGGCCTCGTGCTCCTGTTCCACTCGCTGGGGGAGCACGACGGGTCGTTCGGGACGTGGGCGTTCCACAAGGGG
The DNA here is from genome assembly GCA_038322875.1 of Candidatus Limnocylindria bacterium. Lineage (GTDB taxonomy): Bacteria > Chloroflexota > Limnocylindria > QHBO01 > QHBO01 > CF-167. The sequence goes on from JBBQGI010000004.1 coordinate 22,252, forward strand.
GGCAACGGCGGCTTCACCCAGGTGCTTGCCCGCGCCGCGGAGGCGTTCGGCGCCGAGATTCGGCTTGACGCGGGAGTCGAACGGCTGCTGACCAGCGACGGTCGGGCGACCGGCGTCGTGCTGCGCGACGGGACCGAGCTGCATGCTGAGGTGGTGGTCAGCGCGCTCGACCCGCGTCGCACGTTCCTGGACATGGTGGATCCGCGGGAGCTGCCCGACGACCTGGTCGAGGATATCCGCCGCCTGAAGTTCCAGGGCACGTCATCGAAGGTGAACTTCGCGCTCGACGGCCTGCCCGTTTACCCGCCACTGGCGGATCGCAACGGGGAGATGTTCCGCGGCTTCCTGAACATCGGCCCCTCGATCGACTATCTCGAACATGCCTTCGACGACGCGAAGTACGGCTGGTACAGCCAGAACCCGTACATCGACGCCGCGATCCAATCGACGATCGACCCTGACATGGCGCCAGCCGGCAAGCACGTCATGTCGTGCTTCATCCAGTACACGTCCTATCACCTGCGGGAGAGTGACTGGGACGCCGAGCGGGAGAACCTCGGCAACCGGGTGCAAGCCACCCTCGAGCGCTATTTCCCGGGGTTCGGCAACCTCGTGCTCCAGCGCGAGGTTGTGACGCCGCTGGACATCGAGCGGACCATCGGGCTCAGCGAGGGCAACATCTTTGCGGGCGAGCTGTTCGCGCCGCAGATGTTCTTCCTCCGGCCGGCTCCCGGCTGGGCGCAGTACCGCACGCCGATTCACGGCTACTACCAGTGCGGCTCGGGGACGCATCCTGGCGGCGGGGTGATGGGTGCGCCGGGACGGCTCGCCGCCGGGCAGATCCTCCGCGATCGATCCGCAGCGGCCCATCGTTCGCCCTGATCGCCACCGCATGGCCCGATCCGAAGAGCTGAGCGTCCGGGCCGGCGACGCGCACCTCGCAGCGACCCTCCTACTGCCGGACGAGCCTCCATCCGGGGACGCCGGCGGCCGCTACCCAAGTGTCCTGCTGCTCCCCTCCTGGCTGCCTCGGGATCGGGACGGTGGCTACGACCGCATCGGGCATGCGTCCTGGTTCGCACCCGCGACTGAGTCAGACAGCCGCCGACCGGGGCTGCTGGCGCGGCTGGCCGACGCGTTCGCCACGCGCGGCGTTGCCTCGCTGCGCGCCGATCCGCGCGGCTGCGGCCGCTCCGAGGGAAGCTGGGAGGAGGTCACGCTCTTCGCCAGGATCGACGACGCCCGGGACATGGTCGCCGCCATGCGCAGCCGCAGCGAGCTCGACCTGCGGCGGACCGGGATCGTCGGGCACGGGGAGGGAGCCGGGATCGCCCTGTCGGTCGCGATCGGCGATCCGGCGATCTCGGCGCTGACCCTCATCGGCGCATCGGCCCGGTCTTGGCGTGACACGCTGCGACGCGCCGCGGCCGTTCGTGGTCGGACCGGAACCGACCACGAGCACCCGATCGTGGCCGCGCTCGACCAGTGGAGCGAGGACCTTATCGAGCGCGCCGAGCGACGGGAGCCGAGCTTCGAGCTGCGGCTGCGCGGCGGCACTTCGGTCACCCTTTCGCTCTCCCCGCTGGAGCAGGCGATCCACACCCCTCCGCTCGCCCTGGCCACGATGCTGCATCGGTCCGTTGCGCTGGTCCATGGCGACCAGGACGCCTGGAGCGATCCGGATGAGTCGGGGCTGCTCGCGACGGCGCTGGCGCTCGGGGGAGAGCCCGGCGCGGTCCGGATCGTTTCCGGAGCGGGACACGACCTGGCCGAGGCGAACGATGACCTGATCGGGGAGCTGGCCGCGGACTTGACCGCGCGCCTGCTGCCCCGGGAGCTGCCGCCCCTGCTGCTCGCGATCGAGCAGATGGGGTGAGGTAGCATGCCTCGCATGAGTCGACCCGAACCGGGTGACGCGGTGCCCCCCTTCGAGATGACCGCGGACGACGGCTCAGTCGTGTCGAGCCAAAGCCTCGCCGGGAAGCGATACGTCATCTACTTTTATCCCCAGGACGACACCGCCGGCTGCACGCGCCAGGCATGCTCAATGCGCGACAACTTCGGGCGGGTGACCGCCACCGGGGTCGAGGTCTTCGGCGTCTCCCCCGACTCGGTCGTCAGCCACGTGAAGTTCCGTGACAAGTACGACCTGCCGTTCCGGCTGCTGTCCGACGAGGGCCACAGGGTTGCGGACGCCTTTGGCACCTGGATCGAGAAGGCCTTCGCCGGCAAGACCTACATGGGCGTCGAGCGCACCTCGTTCATCATCGGTCGCGATGGCCGGATCGAGCACGTGCTGCCCAAGGTCAAGGCGGGCGAGCACGTCGACCTGCTGATGGAGCGGTTGGCGGCATGATCTGGACCGCCGTCGCCGTCGTCCTGGTCGCCTGGTTCATTGGCCTGGTGCTGCAGCTCGGGCCGCTCGTCAACCTGCTCCTGGTGGTCGCCGCCGTGCTCCTGGTGGTACAGGTCATCAACGAGCGCGAAGCGGAGTCGTGAGCGCAGCCTGGGCGCATCTAGCCTGGCGCTCGCTGCCGGTCGTGCTGGTGGTGGCCTGGTTTCTGGCCCTGATCGGCGGCTTCAGCTATGGCGGGCTGGTCCACCTCCTCCTGCTCGCTGCGGTCGTCAGCTTCGCGTTTCAGGCAGTAGGCGACTCCCCGGGCTGACGCTGCGCGGTGTGCAATGGGACGGCCTAGCTGTCGCGGAGGTGGCTAGGCTTGTGAATCATGCGATTCCTCCATTTCGCGGACCTGCACCTCGACGCTCCCTTCGCCTGGGCACGGCCAGAGACGGCTCGCCGTCGGCGCCGGAATCGCCGCGAAACGCTCACCGCCATCCTGAAGCTGGCCGACGAAGAGCGCGTTGACGGGATCCTGAGCGCCGGCGACCTGTTCGAGCACGAGCGCTTCACGCCCGACACGGTCGCCTTCCTGCGCGAGAGCTTCGCCCGCACCGACCGGCCGATCTACCTCACCCCTGGCAATCACGACTGGTACTCGGCGCGCAGCCCGTATGCGCTGGTTGACTGGAGCCCCAACGTCCACCTCTTCACCGAAGCCCGGCTGACTCCCGTCGAGCTCGCCGACGGGCTGACCCTGTGGGGTGCGGCGCATCGCGCACCGGCCAACACCGGCCCCTTCTTCGCCGACTTCCGAGCCGATCGCGGCGGCGTGCACCTCGCCCTGGCGCACGCCTCAGAGCGCAGCGCGCTCCCCTTCCAGGAGTCGGGCAAGGAGCTGCACGCCCCCTTCGATGCCGGCGAGCTTGAGGCGGCCGGGATCGATCACGCCTTCCTGGGGCACTACCACGTGGCCCGCGACCGCGACCGGTACACCTATCCCGGCAACCCCGATCCACTCGAGTTCGGCGAGTCGGACGGGCGGGGCATCGTGCTCACAACAGTGGCCGCGGATGGCACCGTCACCCGCGACCGCCGCTCGGTCGCCGTCAGCCAGGTGCACGACATCGCCGTGGCACTCGACGGATGCCTTCACCTCGACGACCTGCGCGATCGGGTCAGCGGGGCGATCGCCGAACTCTCCGGATCGGTGCGCATCACCCTCAATGGGGAAGTGCCGGCGGACCTGCCGATCGAGCCGCGCACGCTCGGCGCGCTCGGCGATCACCTCGACGGCCTGGTGGTGCGCGCCGGCGCCCTGGTGCCGGCCTACGACCTGGACGCGATCAAGGCCGAGACCACCGTGCGCGGCCAGTTCGCGCGCGATGCCCTGCTCATCGAAGATGAGGATCGCCGGCGCAAGGTGCTCATCACCGGCCTGCGCGCGCTCGAAGGTCGTCGCGACCTCGAGGTGGCCTGAGATGTGGATCGAACGGGTCATCGCGCGGGCGTTCGGCCCGCTCCACGACGAGACGCTGCACCTTGGCGAGGGGATGAATGTCATCGGCGGCCCAAATGAGGCCGGCAAGACGAGTTGGCATGCGGCTACGCGCCTGGCGCTGACCGGCGTGCGACGCGGTCCCGGCCGCACCAAAGAGGTTGCCTCGGTGATCGAGCGCCACCGCCCGTGGGACTCCCCGGACCGTTGGGAGGTGGAGGCGCGCCTGCACCTGGCCGATGGCCGCGCGGTCGATATCAGCCAGGACCTGGCGGGCAAGGTCGCCTGCCGAGCGCGAGACGTGGTGCTCGGGGACGACCTCTCGAGCGAGATCATCAACGACGGGACGCCGGACGCGACCATCTGGCTCGGACTGGACCGTGAGTCGTTCGCCGCAGTCGCGGCGGTGAGCCAGGCCCAGATCATGGCGGTCGCGGAGAGCGCGACCGGCCTCCAGGAGCAGATGCAGCGAGCGGCGGCGACGCGAGGAACGGACGCAACCGCGGCACAGGCGATCGAGCGGCTCAAGGCGTTTCGCAAGGAGTCCGTCGGAGCCGTCCGGGTCGGCGCCGCGGGCCCGCTTTGGGCAGCCATGCGTGAGCAGGAGGCGGCCGACGCCGTCCTCGTGGAGGCGCAACGGTCGCACGCGGGATATCTGGATCGCGAGGCCATGCTCGAGGCGGCCTCGCACGAGCACCAGGCCGCCGAGCATGAGCTGACCGTGGCCGAGGCCGCGCTGGCGGTGCGCGAGGCCACCCAGCTCGCCGAGCGCGCGCAGCGAGCGGCAGCCCTGGCGGCGAGCCATGCGGGTCCGCCCGCCACCCTGGCGCGGCGTGACGAGCTGGCCGACGAGGTGGCCGCTGCCATCGATTCCTGGCGCAGGCGTCCCTCCCCGGTCCCCCTGACCGGCCCCACCGCCGCAGAACTGGAAGCGCAGCTGGCGGCAATCCCCGCGGTCCCAGAGGGAGATCGGCGGCCGGATCGCTCGGTCATAGACGCAGCACGGACCTTCGACCTCGCCGAGGACGCGCTGCGCCAGCACCTCGACCGGGCAGCGGTTGCCGACAATCCAACACCCGCCGTCCAGCCCACGTCTCGTCCGTCGAGCCTTCCCATCGTGGCGGCCGCTGTCGCGGCGATCGCCGGCATCGGGCTGGTGGCGATAGGCCAGGGATTTGCCGGCATCGGGCTGCTGGGCGTCGCGGCCGCGCTCGGGGCATGGGTGGTCCGGGGACGCGTCGTCTCCGGCGACGCACCCGACGAGCGGGCGGCCGACGAGCTCCTCGCGCGAGCAGCCACTGATTGGGAGGCCCGGGCACAGAACCTGCGTCTCGCCGCGCAGCAGGCCGATGAGGGCCTGCGTGTCGCTCTCCGAGCACGAGCAGCATCGGACGACGGTGACCTGTCGGCTGTGTTGGCGGCATATGAGCTCGTCTGTGCACAGCGCGAGGACGTGGCCCGCCTGGCGGCCGGGGCCGAAGCCCTGCGCCGGGCGATCGAGGCGCGGCATGCCGCCCAGGACGCCACCGCGCGGGCGGAACTGGCCGCGGCCGAAACAGATACCGCGCTGCGGGCTGCGGCACAGCGCCTCGGGGAGGCCGACGCCGGCAGCGCTCAATCCGTCGTCGAGCGCCTTGTCGCCTGGCAGGGGCGGCGCGCCGAGCAGGCCCGCGCCAGCGAGGTCGCGATCCGCGAGTGGCAGGAGCTCCAGGGCCTCCTTGGGGGCGGGACGCTGGCCGAGCTCCAGGCCGAGGCGGAGCGGCGCGCACAGGTTGCGGCGCGACTGGCGCGGCGGGTCGGCGACGACGCGATCATCCCGGTTGCCGTCGATTCAGAGGTCGCGCTCACCGCCGCTCGCGCGGAGGCCTCCCGCTCCAAGGGGGTGCTTGATGAGCTCAGCGGGGAGCTCCGTCTGCTGGCCACCTCGTTGCCCGATGTCGCCGAGGCCGAGGAGCGAGCCGGTGCCGTGCGCGCCGAGCTGGGACGGGTCCAGAACCTGGCGGCGGTGATCGACGAGACCCTGACGCTGCTGGAGGCAGCCGAGCGCCGCGTGCATCGCGACCTGGCGCCCATCCTGACCGCCTCCGTCCAGCGCCACCTGCCGGCGATCACCGGCGGCGCGTACGTCGAGGTCGGTATGAATCCGCGGGACCTGTCGGTCGACGTCAAGGAGGCGCGCACGGGCCAATGGCGCGACGCGCGGCTGCTCTCCGAAGGAACGCGCGAGCAGATCTACCTCCTCCTGCGGGTGGCCATGGCCGAGCACCTGGTGACCACCGACGAGATGGCGCCGCTCCTTCTCGACGAGGTGACCGCGCAATCGGATCCCGAGCGAAAGCTCCGCATGCTCGACGTCCTGCACGCGCTCAGCGCGGATCGGCAGGTGATCCTCTTCAGCCACGACGCCGAGGTGATGGACTGGGCGGCGCTGGCGCTGCGCGATCCCCGGGATCGGCTGGTCCGGCTGGGTACCGACATTCCCACCGTCACGCCGACCCCCCTGGCCGCGGCCGCCATCGGCTGATCCGGGACTCGGCTGCTAGGATTCCGGGACCTCTCATCCGGCCCACGTTGCAGTGAACCGATGCCCAACGACCGCCTCCCGACACCTGAACGCGTCCTGGTCGTCGCCGCGCATCCCGACGACATCGAGTTCGGGGCCGCGGGGACGGTGGCGCGCTGGGTCGGGGAGGGAGCCGAGATCCGATACCTGTTGATGACCCGCGGTGACAAAGGCAGCGACAACCCCGACGCCGACCCTGTGGCTCTCGCAGCCCTGCGGGAGAACGAGCAGCGAGCGGCCGCCGCGGAGATCGGTGTAACTGCGGTCGAATTCCTGGATGAGCCCGACGGACAGGTCGAGCCCACCCTGCGGCTGCGGGAGCGCGTGACCCGCGCCATCCGCGCCTTTCGCCCGGAGATCGTGATGAGCCACGATCCCACCGTGCTCTTCGTGAACAACGAGTGGATCAATCATCCGGACCATCGGGCAGTCGGCACTGTCGTGGTCGACGCGGTCTTCCCCACGGCCCGCGACCCGCTCAACTTTCCGGAGCACCTGGCCGCCGGGCTCGGCGCCTGGAAGGTGGCCGAGCTCTTCCTCTGGAGCACCAACGATGCAAACCAGTTGGTCGACATTGGGGGCACGCTGGAGCGCAAGATCGCCGCCCTGGCGCACCACGTCAGCCAGTTCAGGGACTTTGGAGAGACCGCCCGCTGGCTGCGCAGCGGAGCCGAGGAGCTCGGCGAGCGGGCCGGCTACCCGGCGGCGGAGGGGTTCCGACGGGTGATGCTCGCGCGATGACACCAGCGCGCGGCAGGGCGCGGATCGTCTGCTGGCTGCTGCTCGGCGCGATGCTGCTCGCGGCCTGCGCACCAGCCACTCCCGAGCCGAGTGCCGGCGCATCGGCGACGCCATCTCCCACCTCTCAGGCAGCCGATGCCGCGCAGCTGGTGGCCCGCAAATTCGTCGCCAATTGGCGTGGCCGCCGCTATGAGCGGATGGTCGAGCTGATCGCACCCCACGATCGAGAAGGCACCGCTCCGGATGCGATAGCCGCCCTCCTCAGTCGATTCGATCAGCTGGCCGGCGTAACGCGCCTGGTCGCGGTGGCGGGCTCCCCGTTCCCGACCAGCGTGTCGAGCGATGACGCCCGACTGGGCCCATCCCCCGCCTACGAGGTCCCGATCAGCCTCGACTTCGAAACCAACCGCTTTGGCCCCGTCTCCTTTCGACGGATGCTCACCCTGACCCAGGGCGCCGACGGGTGGCACGCGCGTTGGCGACCGTCCCTCCTCTTTCCACAGCTCGGCGACGGCGACAGCCTGTCGCTGCAGCGAACGGTGAGCCCTCGCGGTCGCATCGTGTCGGTCGATGGCTCCGTCTTTGCCGAGACGCGCGAGGACGGCATGCGGGTCTATCCCCAGGAATCGCTCGCCGGCCAGACGATTGGGTACGTCGCGCCGGTGACGGCCGACGAGGTGGCGGCGCTCCCCCCGACGGCGGACTACGAGGCCGGTGACCTGATGGGGCGCAGCGGCCTGGAGCAGGGAGCGGAGGATCTGTTGCGCGGCAGTCCCGGCCTCGCCCTGCAGGCGGTCCCGCCCAGTGGCGATCCCGTGCCGCTTCTGGAGCGCGCAATGATCCCGGGCGCGGACGTGTCAATAACGATCCGGGCGAACATCCAGGCCACCGCCGAGGCTGCCCTGGCCCCGTACGTCGATGCCGCCACGGCGGTGATCGACCCGAAGAGCGGCGACGTCTGGGCGCTCGCTTCGGCTCCGAGCTTCAATCCGAACTCGATGACCATTGGCACCACCCTGGCCGGAGCACAGCTGACCAAGGCGACCGAGGGTGCCCGATTCAATCGCGCCGTGCTGGCTGCATACCCCGCCGGGTCGAGCTTCAAGCCGTTCACCCTGCTCGCCGCCTTGAAGACCGGCGTGGCCAGTCGTGCGACCCGCATGTCGTGCTTGGGCACCTGGACCTTCCAGGGCTTCACCTTCCACAACTACAAGGATCACACCCTGGGGGGCAGCGTCTCGCTCGCCGAGGCGATGGCCTTCAGCTGCAACACGACCTACATGCCGCTCTCGATCAAGGTCTGGGACGCGGACCGTACGGCGCTGACGAACCTGGTCGAGCAATTCGGCTTCGGCCAGTCAGCCGGCATGGCCCACCTCGCCGACAACCCCGGAATCCTGCCCGACGCCGCCTACTTCGAGGTGACCAAGCGTGGCAACGGCGGCTACTCGCCGTACGGGCCGTTCGACCAGATCCAGCTTGCGATCGGGCAGGGCTCCTTCCTCGGCACGCCGCTGCAGCTCGCCAACGCCTACGCAGCGTTCGGCAATGGTGGAATCCTGTGGCAGCCGCGGATCGTGACCCAGGCGGTGCTCCCCGCCGGGAAGGTCGTCGAAGCCATCGCGCCGCACGTCGTGCGCCAGGTCGACATCGCGCCCGAGCAGCTCGACTACCTGGCGGAGACGCTCCACGCAGTCAGCACCCTCTCGTACGGCACGGCGCATCGCGCCTTCGCCGGCTTCGGGATCCCGGTTGCCGGCAAGAGCGGCACCGCCGAGACCGGCACGCCCAGGCCGGACGCATGGTTCCCCGCCTATGCGCCGATCGGCGGCGCCGAGATCGCGGTCGCCACGGTCCTGGTCCACGTGAAGCTGGCGACCGGTGGCACCGATGCGGCGCCTCTCGTTCGACGGGTGATGGCCCGCTACTTCACCGACAGATAGCGGGGCGGTTGCTTTGACACCTGCTCCCCGTGACGGATACCATCGAGCCGCCGCTGAATCGCTTCGGCAACCCGTGGTGAAACCCGCTCTGCGACTGTGCCAGTGATCTCCGCCAACGCCATCCCGCTGAGATTCCAGACCGCCGAGGTCGGCGTGGACTGGCTCCAGTGCAATATCGAGTGCCAGGAAGGCTGCCCGGTCAATACCAATTGCCGGGGCTACCTGATGCTGGCCGCCGAGGGCCGGTTCGAGGAGGGCTACATCCTGGCCCGGGACCCGAACCCGGTCGCGGCCATCTGTGGCTACGTGTGCAGCGCCCCCTGCGAGAAGGCCTGCCGCCGCGGCGACATCGACAAGCCCCTCTCGATCAGGGCCATGAAGCGCTTCCTGGTCGACTGGCATTACGGCAACAACATGCCGGACAACGTCGTGGTCGCGGAGCCGAGCGGGAAGAGCGTGGGCGTCATCGGTGCCGGACCTGCCGGCCTGACGGTCGCCAAGGAGCTGGCCAGCTACGGCCACAAGGTCGACATCTACGAGGCGCTGCCGTCCGGCGGCGGGACCTGCCTGATCGGCGTTCCGGCCTTTCGGCTGCCGCGCGACGTGATCGAGCTGGACGTGAACTGGGTCGCCAAGCACGGCGTCGACTTCCACTACAACGTCGAGGTCGGGCGCGACATCACCCTCGACCAGCTGCGTGAGCGTCATGACGCGGTCGTGGTCTCTGCCGGCTGCATGTACCCGGTCGCCATGAACGTTCCAGGCGAGGAGCTCGATGGCGTGATCTACGGCGTCGACTTCCTGAAGCGTGCAAACCTGGGCGAGGAGCAGTGGGTCGGCGATCACGTTGTGATCGTGGGCGGCGGCTATACCGCCATGGACTCGGCACGCACCGCGCTGCGCATCGGCGCCAAGACCAGCACCATCGTCTACCGCCGTGGACCCGAGGAGATGGTGGTCGACGAGGAGGAGCAGCACGAGACCCGCTTCGAGGGCGTCAAGTTCGATTTCTTCAGCTCGCCGGTCGGCATCGTCAGCGATGACGCCGGGCACGTCACTGGGATCACCTTCCAGCGCACGCGCCTCGGCCCGCCCGATGCCAGCGGACGTCGCAGTGCCGAGCCGATCGCGGGCAGCGACTTCACGCTGCCATGCGACATGGTCATCCCGTGCACCAGCCAGGCATCCGACAACAACGTGCTGGGCGAGTACGGCGCCAAGCTGAACCGCCACCTGGGCGTCACCGATACCCGCGAGTTCGTGCCGGGCGGATCTGTCTCGTCGTGGCGAACGCCACCGCTCAACGGCACCACTCCGGTCGGCCCGGACGGCAAGAAGTACAACGCGCTGCAGTTCGAGCTCGCGCGTGGCTACGTCGTCGCCCAGGCGGACACGTTCCAGACCAGCGTCTCCGGGATCTTCGCCTGCGGCGACTTCGTGACCGGCCCGGCCACCATCATCGAGGCTGCCGGACGAGGACGACGCACCGCGCGCGCCGTCGACCGTTGGCTGCTCGGCGTGCGCGGGGCCGAGCTCGAGGAGCTGCCGGTCATCAACCGGGCCGTCATCACCCAGGCGCTCGAGCACGACATGCCCGACAAGTACGAGGCGATCGAGCGCCAGCACATCCCCATGGCCCCGCCCGAGATGCGCCGCGACTTCACCTCCCTGGTGGAGGTGGGCTACGACACGCGCAGCGCCATCTCCGAAGGGCAGCGCTGCCTCCAGTGCAATCACAACATCAACATCGACGGGCCGCGCTGTATCCTGTGCGGGCTCTGCGCCGATGTCTGCCCCGAGGGCGTGATCTACATGATCGACAAGGGGCAGGTCGGCGGCGACGACCCGGAGATCGACCTCTTCCAGTCATGGCCGCGGGGAATCGCCATGATCATCGACGAAGAGCGCTGCATCCGGTGCAACCTCTGCGTCGAGCGGTGTCCGACCAACTGCATCACCATGGACCGCCTCGAGCTCGAGCGAATCACGCCTGACGGAAAGGTGCTCTTGGAGAGCTACAAGGACAACGTGCTGGGGCAGATCGGCCAGGAGGCCGGCATGGCGGTCCAGCGATGACCTTCCCAGGGCCGGGCGACCTGATCCGGGTCGTCAAGGAGTCGGCGGCCTGGCGCAGCCTCTTCCGCCAACCCTATCCGACCACCAGTCGCACCCGCGCCCTGGCGGTGATGAACAACGTCTTCCTGCACCTGCACCCGGTGCGCGTCAAGAAGCACGCGGTGCGCTACACCTACACCTTCTGCCTGGGCGGGGTCAGCTTCTTCCTGTTCCTGGTGCTGACCGTCACCGGCGTCTACCTGATGTTCTTCTATGTGCCGTCGGTGACACGCGCCTACCAGGACATCCTGTCGATCGAGAACTCGGTCGCCTTCGGCTCGTTCGTGCGCAACATGCACCGCTGGGGCGCGCACCTGATGGTGCTCACCGTCTTCCTGCACATGATCCGGGTCTTCTACCACGGGGCCTACAAGCCGCCGCGCGAGTTCAACTGGCTGATCGGCGTGATCCTCCTCTTCTGCACGTTGTGGCTGAGCTTCACCGGCTACCTCCTGCCATGGGACCAGATCGCGTTCTGGGCGATCACGGTCGGCTCGCAGATGGCCACCTACGCGCCGCTGCTCAGCAAGGAGTCGAGCTTCATCCTTCTCGGCGGGGTGGAGGTCGGCCAGGGGACCCTGATCCGCTTCTACGTCATGCACGTGATCGCATTCCCGTTGATCACCGCCATCCTGATGGTCGTCCACTTCTGGAGGATCCGGAAGGACGGCGGCATCTCAGGCCCGGTCTGAGAAGAGCCGAGGTAGACCGATGACCATCGAGAAGCGACCAAATGCGACGGCCGACAAGAACGCGCCGACCCAGGCGCCGCGCCTCCCTGCCGTCGAGCGCGATCGTGGACCGAAGCTGCCCGGCCCGCCCGGCGTGCCGGGGACCGAGCGCTTCCGGCTGCTCGCCTACGTCAAGCAGGAGTCGATGGTGCGCGTCGACAAGCGCCCCGACGAGACGGTCCTGACCTGGCCGCACCTGCTGCGCGCCGAGTTCCTGATGGCGCTCCTGATCACCGTCCTGCTGGTCGTCGCCTCGGTCTTCATCGCCGCCCCGCTCGAGGAGATGGCGAACGCCGGCGTGACGCCGCACGTGGCCAAGGCGCCGTGGTACTTCCTCGGGCTGCAGGAGCTGCTCAGCTACTTCAATGCCACCGTCGGTGGCGTGCTGCTCCCGACTCTCTACCTGGTCGGCCTGGCGATCATCCCGTATGTCGACCGCTCGCCGTACAAGGCGGCCCGTGACCGCAAGACGATCTGGGTCTTCTTCCTGGCGCTGATGCTGGGCGGGCTGCTGATCACCCTCATCGGCTCGTTCTTCCGCGGCCCCGGCTGGAACTGGGTCTGGCCCTGGGACGGGCTCTACTTCACGCTATGAGCCACCTGCCGACCTACGGCGAGGTACCCGGGCGGCCGGTCGGCGAGATGACCAGGCGCAACTTCATGCGCCGCATCTTCTGGGTCGGCGCCGGCCTGCTCTCGATCGAATTCCTGGCGGGCACCGTCAACTTCCTGTGGCCGAATGTGCGCAGCGGCCTCGGCGGCAAGTTCACGATCGGCAAGGCCGCCGACATCGCCAGCGCGCAGCCGACCTGGACCGAGGGGCAGCCATTCGCCTTCGCCAAGGCGCGCGTCTTCTTCATCAATGTTCCGGCGTCGGAGTCGCTCGTCAGCGGCAGCAACGAGAAGGTGGCGGATCCGGGCGCCAGCGTCCTGGCGCTCTACCGCAAGTGCCCGCACCTCGGCTGCAACATCCCGCCGCTGTGCGATAAGAGCCTCTGGTTCGAGTGCCTCTGCCACGGCAGCAAGTACACCATCATCGGCGAGAAGCGAGCCGGTCCGGCGCCGCGCGGGATGGATCGCTTCGCCGTCACCGTGACCGATGGCACCTACGGGATCGACACAAGCTCACTCGTCGCCGGACCGCCCATCGGCACCGCCACCTTCGACCCGCGCGACACGACCACGATTCCGCACTGCGCGGCCTGAGCAATGCGGATCAAGACGCTCGGCATCGTCCTGATGAGCGCCATGGCCCTCTTCACCGCCTTCTACTGGGTCACCGACCCGGCTCGTCGCGAGAGCGCCTACGAGAACCAGGTCAAGGAGCTGGTCGCCTACGGCGAGGAGATGTTTGGGCCGCCGACCGCGGCGAACGACCATACCGCCAACTGTGCCGCCTGCCATGGCGCCGACGGGACCGGCGGCCCCGTCGGTGACACCGGCCGAGTGGCGCCGAACCTCCACTCGTCGAGCATCTACGACAAGCTGAAGGCCCAGAACGGCGGCTCGTTCACCGACATCCGCAAGCCGGGCGATCCGCCCGACTACGTCAACCTGGTGATCCGCTTTGGCGGCGTAGTCGTCTCCGGCGACGTCAACTCTCCGATGCCGGCCTGGAGCTCAGAGATTGGCGGCGCGCTGACGATCAACCAGATCGACGCCCTCACCGCACTCGTCGAGACCTGGGCGCTGGAGGCCGGTGCGCTGCCGCGGGTCGACGTGCCCGATACCGTCGAGGCAGGCCAGAAGGTCTACACCGACTCAGGGTGCGGCGGCTGTCACGGGCCGCAGCTGGCGGGGATCCCGGGCACGTTCCCGAGCCTGGAGAACATCGGCAACCAGCCCGTCACCGAGCTGCCGACGCCGATCAGCCACCTCGACCAGCTGCAGGCCGACTACGCGGCCGACGCGCGCGCCTTCCTCGATCGTTGGATTCGCGACTCGGCGGTGAACTACAACGACGGCACCGCGACCGGCATGCCCGTGCACCCAGAAGGGAAGATCAGCAAATCGGCCCTGCAGGCCCTGATCACCTTCCTCTTGAGCCAGAAGCAGTGAGGCGCTCATGACCGCCTACACCGTCCCGCCGCGCCGCGACCTGATCTCACGCGTCGCCCGCGAGATCGACGACTTCATGAGCTGGATGCTCTACGGCTCGGAGACGTGGCTGGTCGCGCTGCTGAAGGGCGTCCCCTTGCTGCTCTTCATCTACTTTGCGCTGGGCTACATCCCCAACTACGCGAACACCATCACGACCCTCTACCTGGGCTTCGGCAAGGACGTCGGCTTCCTGGTGGCAGTGGTGCTGATCGGCGGGCCGACCTTTACCCTAATCCTGATCCTGGCCCTGTGGACCCAGGCGGCCCGTGGTCGCCGCGGCTTCGCCTGGTCGCTGATCAGGTTCCTGGACTTCCTGCAATACGTCGCGGTCGTGCTGGCGATCATCCCGTTCATGCTCTTCAACCTGGCCGGCGGCAGCCTCATCCCGCCGCTCTTTCCGCTACAGGCGCTGGCGCTCGGCGCGATGGCGGTTGGCGGCGGGGCGATGGGCCTCGCCTACCTGTACTTCGAATACCGCCGCATCAGCCGACGCGAGGCTGAGACTGCCGCCGCTGCGACCGCCGCCTGGCGCGGCGGATAGCTCGCCCCACGACCAGCTCCCGGCTGCTCCTCGCCCATCTCGCCTGGTCGCTTCTGGTCCTCGCCCTCGCCGGCGCCCTGGTCGGCGTGGAGGTGGGCAGCGCCTGTCCCCCCGGTGGGCCACTCGCCTTCGGCGATTGCCTGCGGGTACGGCCCTTCGCGCTGGGCGTGCTGGGCCTGGCCGCTGTCCTCTACGTCGCCGGCCTGTCGGCCGTGCTCGCCTGGGTCGGTCGCCTACAGCGCCGCGGCGTGGCCGATCGCAGGGCGGCGCGCGACTGGTACATGCTGGCCGCAGTCGTCGGGCTGCCGGTGGCTCCTCTCCTCGCATTCACCCTCGTCTCGGCGCTCCGGTAGCATAGCCGCATGACCTCGGCCAGCTCGGATGTCCTCCTCGCCAGCCTGAACGGGACCGCACGCATCGCGGGCTCGCGCCTGGAGGTGAGCGATGCTCCGCGCTTCCGGGCCGAGGCGATCGACTGGCTGGTCGAAGATGCGGTCTTCAACCCCGATGAGGCCCTGCGCGATGCCGCGCGCTGGCTGATCTGGAGCGCCTCGCAGGCGCTCGGCTGCGGCTCGACCAGCATCTACGACCTGTATATGGCGCGCGGCCGCGGCGACTTCCCACCGAGGCGCTTCACGATCCCGGCCATCAACGTGCGTGCTGCCGCCTACCTGACCGCGCGCCAGGCGTTCACCGCCGCGCTCGAGCGAGATGCCGGTGCGGTCATCTTCGAGATCGCCAAGTCCGAGATGTCCTACACCGACCAGCGCCCCGCCGAATACGCCGCGGTCATCCTGGCCGCGGCGATCCGCTCGGGCTGGCTCGGGCCGGTCTTCCTGCAGGGTGACCATTTCCAGTTCAACGCCACGAAATGGGCGGCCGATCCGGGCGACGAGATGAGCGGCCTCAAGCAGCTCACCAGCGAGGCGGTGGCGGCCGGATTCCTGAACATCGACATCGACAGCAGCACGCTGGTCGACCTTTCCAGGCCGAGCGTGGCGGAGCAGCAGGCGCTCAACGCCACCAACACCGCGGAGCTGACGGAGCTGATCCGCTTCATCCAGCCTGATGGCGTGACGATCAGCATCGGCGGCGAGATCGGTGAGGTGGGGAAGGCCAACTCCACCGAGGAGGAGCTGCGCGCCTACCTTGGCGGCTATTTCGGAATCCTGCACGGCTCGGGCCTGCCGGGGATCAGCAAGGTGAGCATCCAGACCGGCACCAGCCACGGAGGCGTCGTGCTGCCTGACGGCAGCGTGGCGGAGGTGAGCATCGACTTCGACACCATGCAGCGCCTCTCGACGGTGGCGCGCGACGAGTACGGCCTGGCCGGTGCGGTCCAGCACGGCGCGAGCACCCTGCCGGATGAGGCGTTCCACCACTTCCCCTTGAATGGCACCGCGGAGATCCACCTGGCCACCGGCTTCCAGAACATCCTGTATGACGACGGCGGGCTGCCCGCTGCAGTCCGCGCCGAAATGATGGCCTGGTGCCTCGCCCACTGCGCGGACGAGCGCAAGCCCGGCGAGACCGATGAGCAGTTCCTGTACAAGACGCGCAAGAAGGCGATCGGGCCGTTCAAGCAGGCGCTCTGGACCCTCCCCGCCGATGCTGAGGCGCAGATCGGCGCCAACCTGCACGCCAAGTTCGGCCTGCTCTTCGACGAGCTGGGGATCGCCGGCACGCGCTCGGTGGTGGACCGATGGGTGACAATCCCCGACCTGCCGCGACCCCTGCCGGTGGCGCTGGGCGGTGGGGCGGAGCGGGCCGAGTTGGCGGGGGCATCGGCCTTCGAGGACGACGGGTCAGGCGAGTAGCAACCGTCGTGGCGTCGCCGTCCACATCGTCAGCCTATTACCTCCCGTGCTGCATCGGCACATTTGGCCCTGCTGGCGTGCGCTTTCAGCACCTGGCGTGCTGCCACAAGGCGCAAACAGACGGATTCGACCCGAGGAACAGCCCCCGCGTGCTGTAGTAGCACCATGGGTAATAGGCCGGCGTTGTGAGCCGGGCACGAAGAAGCCCCGGTGGTGGGCCGGGGCTTCTTAGGGTGTGGAGTCGAATGCAGACTAGTGGCAGCCGCCTGCCTTGGCAGGGGAGCCATCTGTGTTGAAGGAGGAGCCGCACGAGCAGCTGCTCACCGCGTTGGGGTTGTTGATCGCGAAGCCGGAGCCCATCAGCGAGTCGACGTAGTCGATCTCGGCGCCGGCCACGTGCTGGGCGCTGAAGGCGTCGATCACGATCGGCACGCCGGCGTGGTCCTCGACGCGGTCATCCTCTGCGAACTTGTCGTCGAACGCCAGGCCGTAGCTGTAGCCGGAGCATCCGCCGCTCTTGACGAAGAGGCGCAGGGCCGCATCGGCCTTGCCTTCGCGCGAGCGCAGCTCCTGCACCTTGACCGCGGCCGCCTCGGTCATGCTGACCAGCAGCTCGGTCGTGGGTGCGGGAGCGACGGCCGGAGCCGAAGGGGCTGTCTGCGGCGTCGATTCAGTCATCGTCATGGGATCGGTCTTCTCCTCTGGCGCGGTGTGCGCCGCGTCGCTCGGAACGTACGCTTCGGAAAGTATAGCAGCGGTGCCGGTTAAGCTCGCAATGCCCCGATCGGGTCATCTTGAGCAGCGTCCCTACCGTGGGGACAGTCGTGCCCAACCCTGATAGTGCCAATTGAACCGCTTGGGCGTCGCGCGCACAATGCGCTCGCAACCGATTGGACCGCCTGGCGCGTCTGACCGGTATGCGGGCGCGAGGGAAGTAATGCGACGTTCGATGCTCGCGGTGGCCGTGCTGAGCGCTTGTGTCGCAACCGGATGTGCCTCCCGGTTTGGGGTCGACCAGTCCGGCAGCCCGCCGCCGACGACCTCGCCCCTCCCGACGACGCCCGGTGCTCCGCCCGACGAGCCCGGCCAAGTGGTCCAGGCGTACGGCGACGCGCATCCTGACGAGTTTGCCGGCGTCTACTTCGACCTTGAGAACGGGGACCGACTGGTCGCTCGATTCACCGGCAACCTTGACGTTCATCAACAGGCGCTCGACGCCCTGCTCGGTTCGCCGGATCGCGTGCTCGTGCAGGGCGCGGTCTTCACCGCGGCGGCCCTGCAAAGGATCGTGGATGCGATCTTCAGCCATCACCAGCAGCTCGCCGATCAGGGAATCAACCTCTTGAGTGGAGGGGTGGACGTCATCGGGAACCAGGTCCAGGTCGGGGCGAAGAGCGACGATCCGCAGGCTAAGAGCACGCTGCAGGGGTACGGTCCACCCGGCACCATCGTCGCGGTCGTCTACCCGGCCGACAAGCCATGGACCCAGCCGAGCGAGGGACCCGGCTGGCGCCTGCTTGGCGCTTTCGACTCCGATCTGCCGTACACGGTCGCGGTCGCGACCGATCGCCCCGGGCTCATGACGGAGTGGGAGCGATATGGGTTGCCGGGCGCTCCGCCGGCCTGGGACCCGTCGCGGGAGGTGGTTCTCATCCTAAGCGACGCCCATGGCAGCAGCTGTCCCGAGCTGCGCCTCGACGGCGTGGTGATGGACGTCGCCGCCCGGCTGGTGTACGGCGAGTTCTCGGACCCGTATCAGCCTCGCGCATGCACGGCCGATCTGGCGGGCGGAAAGACGTTCGTCATGGCCGTCGAGAAGGACCTGTTGCCGCCCTCGCCATTCACCCTTCGGCTCCACGAGAAGCCGATCGGCTGTGAGCCGGACTGTGGCTCAGGCCCGTCAACACTCGACGTCGACCTTCGCTGAGGCTGTGGCGGGCTTGCAGGTCAGCCATTCATTCCGTCGGGCGCCCGGTACACTCATCTCCCACCTGACGCAGCGAGGCACTGACGCGTGAAGCTTGCCAGCCGCATGGAGCGGATCGGAACCGAGACCGCCTTCGAGGCCGCCGCGCGCGCTCGGGCGCTGGAGGCGACCGGCCGCGACGTGATCCACCTGGAGATTGGTGAGCCAGACTTCGACACTCCGCGCCACGTCAGCGAGGCCGCAAGCCACGCTCTCCTCGACGAGAAGATGACGCACTACCCGCCGGCCGTCGGGATCGCACCGTTGCGAGCGGCCCTGGCCGCAGACGCCAAGCGCTGGAAGGGGATCGACGCCACGCCGGAGCAGGTGGTCGTCACGCCCGGCGCCAAGCCGATCATGTTCTACGCGATGCTTGCCCTGATCGACGAGGGCGACGAAGTCATCTACCCGAATCCCGGCTTCCCGATCTACGAGAGCATGGCCCGCTACGTGGGCGGGGTGGCGGTTCCGGCGCCGCTGCGCGAGGCCAACGACTTCCGGATGGACGTCGCCGAGATGGCCTCGCTGGTGACCGATCGCACCCGGATGATCGTCACCAACTCGCCGCACAACCCGACGGGGTCGATCCTCACCCCCGACGACCAGCGCGAGATCGGGCGGCTCGCGGTCGAGCACGACCTGGTCGTCCTGGCCGATGAGATCTACGGCCGTCTCCAGTACGAGGGCGAGCCGCTGTCGATCGCGACGCTGCCAGGGATGGCGGAGCGGACAATTACGCTCGATGGCTTCAGCAAGACGTTCGCGATGACCGGCTGGCGGCTCGGGTACGGGATCGTGCCGACCTGGCTCATGCCGGCTTTCTCGGCCCTCGTGATCAACTCCGTGAGCGGCACCAACGCCTTCGCGCAGGCCGGCGCCGTGGTCGCGCTGACCGGGCCGCAGGACGCCGCCGACGCCATGCGCGCCGAGTTCATCGCGCGGCGGTCGCTGATCGTGGACGGCTTCAATGCCATCCCCGGCGTCACCTGCGTCATGCCCCACGGCGCCTTCTACGCCTTCCCAAACATGAGCTCGTTCGGCCGCCGCAGCAACGAGATCGCCGACCACCTCCTCTACGACGCGGGCGTCTGCGGCCTCTCCGGCACCTCGTTCGGCACGTACGGCGAGGGCTACCTGCGCTTCAGCTATGCCAATTCGCGCGAGAAGATCAGCGCGGCGCTGGAGCGGATCGGCGAGTCGCTGGCGAAGCTCGAGCGGACCGGCGAGCTCGTCGGCGCATCGGCCTAGCCAGGATCGATGACGACCATCCAGCAGCGGACGGCGGATCGCCTCTACGACGAGGCGGCCGGCTCGTTCGAGCACTGGGACCTGCTGCGCGAGGTCATCGACGAGTCGATCGACCTGGCCCTGAACTACCGCCAGAGCGGGCACCCCGGTGGCTCGCGGTCGAAGGTCCACATGTTCCTCGCCCTGCTCCTGTCCGGTGCGATGCGCTGGGACATCCGCAGGCCGTGGCGGCCGTTCGGGGATCGGTTCGTGCTCTCGGCCGGCCACACCGTGCCGCTCATCTATGCGACGCTCGCGGTGCTCAACGAGGTCATGCGGGCCCGTGCGGAGCGCGATCCCAACCCCGAATTCGCCTTCCCCGATGACGGTCGCTGGGCGCTCACCTGGGAGGACCTCCTCAAGCTCCGGCATCGCGGCGGCCTCCCCGGCCACGCCGAGATGGAGGGCAAGACGCTCTTCCTGAAGTTCAACACCGGGCCGTCGGGCCATGGCATGCCGCCATCTGCCGGCGAAGCGGTGGCGCTCAAGCTCGCCGGCGCGGAGGAGGTAAAGGTCTTCGTGGTCGAAGGCGAGGGCGGCCTGACCCCCGGCGCCAGCCACGAGACGCGCAACTCGGCCTGGGGGCTCGGGCTCAACAACCTCGTCTTCCTGCTCGACTGGAACGACTATGGGATCGACGACCCGGCCGTCTCGTCAGTCGTGCCGGGCACGCCCGAGAGCTGGTTCACCGCCTACTCCTGGCGCGTGAACGGGACCATGGAAGGGTCGGCATGGGCGCCGGTGACGCGTGCGGTGCTGGAGGCAGCGCGAGGCGAGAACCCGGATCGGGTCCCATCGGTCGCCTGGTTCAAGACGCGCAAGGGACGCGGCTATGGCAAGTACGACAACAAGAGCCACGGGTCGCCGCACGCCATGAACTCGCCCGAGTTCTGGGCGATCCGCAAGGAGTTCATGGAGCGCCACGGGGTGACCTACGCCGGCGTCGATGAGCCGGCACCCACGGACCCCGCCGAACGGGAGGCCCAGGCACGCCACAACTTCGGCGTGGCGATGGGCGTCCTGCGCAGCCGGACCGACGTGGTCGACGCCATCTCAGACCGGCTGGTCGAGGTTGCCGCCAGCGTCCCGGACCACCCCGCGGGCTTCAACCTGGGTGGCCACGGCGCGGAGATCTTCAGCGACCCGCGCCTGACAGACGTCCACGCCTACCCCCCGGAGATCTGGAAGCAGCCGGGCGAGAAAGCCCCGAACCGGGCTGCCCTGGCTGCCTGGGGCTCATGGGTCAACGCCTATGCCAAGGCCGAGTACGGTCGCCCGCTCTTCATCGTCTGCTCGGCTGACCTGGCCGATTCGACCAACATCATCGGCTTCGCGAAGGACTTTGGCGACATGCCGGGCTGGGGCTGGTACAACCGGGAGACGAACCCGCGCGGCACCCTCCTGCCGCAGCAGATCACCGAGTTCACGAACTCCGGCGTCACCGTGGGCATCGCCACCGTCAACCTGGCAGATGACCCGATGACCTCCTTCAACGGCTTCTGGGCCGCCTGCTCCACCTACGGCTCATTCTCGTACCTCAAGTACGGACCGATGCGCCTCTTCTCCCAGCTCGCCCAGGACTCCGAGCTGAAGCTCGGCAAGGTGATCTGGGTGGCGGGGCACTCCGGTCCCGAGACTGCCGAGGACTCTCGGACCCACTTCGGCATCTTCGCGACCGGCGTCACGCAGCTCTTCCCCGAGGGGCACGTCATCGACCTGCATCCATGGGAGTACAACGAGGTGCCGGTCGTGCTGGCCGCCGCGCTGGCGACCGATGTGCCGATCATCGCCCTGCACCTGACGCGGCCTGCCGTCGACATCCCGGACCGGGCGGCGCTGGGCATGGCCTCGCATTTCGAGGCGGCACGCGGGGCGTACCTGATCCGGGACGTGGCCCCGGGCACGGTCTCTGCCGGGACCGTCTACGTCCAGGGCACGGTGACCACGGCCAACGTCGTGAAGTCGCTGCCCGAGCTCGACCAGCGCGGCATCAACGTACGGATCGTGGCCTGCATCTCGCCGCAGCTCTTCCGCCGCCAGGACGCTGACTACCGGGAGGGAATCTGCTCCGCTTCGGACAAGTGGAGCGGGATGGCGATCACCAACCGCGCCTTCAAGCTGATGACCGACTTCGTGGAAGGACCGATCGCCAGGGAGTACTCGCTCTCATCGGACTGGGATGATCGCTGGCGGACCGGCGGCACCGTGGACGAGGTGATGGACGAGGCGCACCTGGGACCGGGGCACATCCTGGAGGCAATCCAGCGCTACGCGGCGGATCGCGAGACGCGTCATGCGCGGCTGAAGGAGATCGTGGCCGGCGTCGATGACGCAGACTAGGGGGGCCATGTCGGACAGCAACTCACACCCGTACGAGCATCAGCCGCCGCGCCGCCCGACGCACCTGGCGCGCCGCACGACGCCGCCCCCGGAACATCCCGCCCCACCGAGCCTGCGAATCCTGGGGTATGTGGGCCTGGCGCTGACCGCGGTGGTTGTTGCGCTCGCGGTGCCGTACATCATCGGTTACCTGATCCAGGCGATCAGGTAGCTGCGCTCAGGCGCGGGCGGTCCAGACCAGGACGCCGTCGCCGGAGACCTTGACCCTGGGCCGCACCAGCGGTGGCAGATCCAATGGGTACGCCTGCGAGTCGCCGTGATACCCGCTGCCTGCGGACCACGCGTCGCTCCCGTTGGCGAGGTGCCCCGACAGATCGAAGCTGGCGCCGTGGCACGGGCAGCGCAGATCCTTCCACCTCGGCCGGTAGGCGAGGGTGCAGCCCATGTGCGTGCAGACCGAGCTGAGGGCGCGGATCGTGCCGGCATTGTTCACCACGTAGCCGTCGAATGCGGCGGTCGAGAAGCGGACCGCGGCGCCCTCGGGCAGGTCGGCCAGGGTTGCCACCGCGACCCACTCGCCGTTCGCGACGAGGGAGCCGTAGGAATCGACCAGCGGACGAGTGGCCGGACGCAGGATCGAGAGCCCCACGGCTCCGGCGGCCAGGCCCGCGGCCGCTCCCAGCCCGACCCGCAGCAGGTCGCGACGGCTCAGTCGGATGCGCTGGATCGGCGCCGCCGGCGGCGCCAAGCCCTGGACCGATGCGATCCCCGCATCGGCGTCGCGCATCCGCAGGCGGAGCTGCTCCACGAACGCGGAATCCGGCTCACCGCGGGTCACATCGCCGGCGGCTGACAGCTCGGCGGCCAGGCGGGCCATCTGCGCCTCGGCGCCACTGATTTCGTCGGGCGCGGGGCGACTTCCCGCAAGGAGCGCATCCACGAGGCGGTCGAAGGCCTCGGTGGGGTCGTCAGCCATCGGCTTCCACCGTCAGGAGCGCCGCCTTGCGCAGGGCGCGGTACTGCAGGACCTTGGCATTGCCGTTGCTGACCCCCAGCCGATCGGCCGTCTCGGCCACCGAGAGGCGGTGCAGGAATCGCAGCTCCAGGACTCTGGCGTACTGCGCCGGCAGGCGCTTCAGCAGCCGGTGCACCGCGGTGGCGGCGCGATCCGCATCGGCATCCGAGGAGGGATTGGCCGGTGGCTCGACTGGCTCCCAGGCGCCCGCAACCTGGTCGACGCGGATCTGCGGCAGCCGGTAGAAGGCGCGCCAGTAATCCGCCACCGCGTTCTGAGCCACCCGGTACAGCCAGGCGCCGATCTGCGGCGCGGGGCGATCGACGTCGAGCTGTTCGACGGCCCGCATGAAGACCTGTGCGGTCAGGTCCTCGGCATCCGGGCGGTTGCCGACGCGCGCGTAGACGAACCGATGGATGGGGGTGACGTACTCCTCGTAGATCGCCTCGAAGCGCGTGCGGGGGAGCGCGGTCTCAGGCTCGGCCATGCATATCGGGTACGCCGGGGGTTACGCGGCTAGGCGTCGCGCGGGCGGAGCGGCGCGAGGAGCGCCGCGATCTCCTCCAGGAAGTTGGCATCGGTCTGGTCGTAGGCGGCCAGGTCCGATCCGTCGATGTCGATCTCGCCGACCACCTGGCCCTCGCTGAAGATCGGCACCACGATCTCGCTCCGCGTCGTGGTGAAGCAGGCGAGGTAGCGGGGATCGGCGTTCACGTCGTCGACGATCTCCGTCTGGCCCGATGCCGCGGCCGCGCCGCAGATCCCCACTCCGATTGGGATGCGCGTGTGCTCGGTCGCCTCGGGACCGGTCCACGGACCGAGCACGAGCTCAGCGCCGGAGGCATCGACCCAGTAGATCCCGACCCAGTCGTAGTGGGCGAAGCGGTCGTGGAGCAGGTCCACCGCGCGCTGGGCGGCGGCCTCGGGGCCGGGCGCCTCGGCGATGGCGGAGCGGATCAGGTTGAGGGCGTCACCGTGCTCGACGGGGCGCTCCTCGGCGACCGCGTGACTCACTGCGTCGGCGCCCAGCGGTCCGCCCAGCGGTCGATGCGCGCGATGGCGCGGCGGAGGTCCGAGCCCTTGTCGGTGAGCGAGTACTCGACCCAGGGCGGCACCTCGGAGATCATGATGCGATCGACCAGGCCCTCGTCCTCGAGCAGCTTGAGGCGCTGCGAGAGGGTCGCCGAGTTGGCGCCACCGAGGGCGTCCTGCAGCTCGCAGAAGCGCTGGGTCCGCTCGCCGAGCGACCGGACGATGCGCATCACCCACTTCTGGCCGAGGACGTTGAGCGCAGCCGTGGCGGCGCACTCGCTGCGCTGGGCTGCCGCTCTTCGCTCGGCGCGGGAACGGTGCGACGTCCGGGGCGACGACGCTCCCGGCAACGCGTGCGGGGCGGGCTCGATCATCAGGCGGCGGACGATAGCACCGCCCTCCAATCGCTGCAATCGTGCCTAGCGAACGTGGACCGTGGTGTGCATCGACGCGTGGATGGTGCAGGTGAACCGATAGTCTCCCGGCAGGTGAAAGGTCACCGCTGTGCTGCCGTGAGGAGGGAGCCGCTGGCGCGCGCACGCGTTATCGGCCGCATGGCCCGAGACACCCTCGGTGACGGTGTGAGAGGTGTCGTCAAGGCTGACGAAGGCGACCGCATCCTCGGCGTCTACCGTCACCGCCGGTCCGAAGGCGCGGTCCTGCAGGTTGATGGTGGCGTTTGCCCGGGCTCCCGGCGCGAGCTCGCAGCGCGCGCTCGGCTCCAGGCTCCCCGTTGGCTGGGGAGTGCTCGCAGTCTCCGCCAGGTCCCCGGTGACGGCAACGGCCAGCAGCAGTACGGCGGCACCGGCCACGGCGATGGCCAGGCGGACTCTGCTCATAAACTGCTCCTCGAGGCTACGCGTCCCCCTGCTGGGCCGGAGCGACGGGAAGCGAATCGTAGCCCTTCCAGCGGTAGATCAGCGTCGATACGGTCCAGCTGACTACAAAGATGCCGATGATGGCGAGACCGATGAACCCAAAGTCCAGGTTTGCCACGAAGTCCCAGAGGCCGCCGCGCAGGTGCAGCCTGTCGGCGACGATCGAGAGCACCTCCACGCCGCCGACGGCGAAGGCGATCAGCACCGAGACCAGGGTGATGTTCAGGTTGTAGTAGAGCTTGCGAATCGGCTTCACGTAGGCCCAGCCGTAGGCGCCCAGCATCAGGACCCCGTCGGTCGCATCGACCAGGGACATGCCCGCCGCGAAGAGGGCGGGGAGCACCAGGATGAAGGCGATCGGCACGTGGTTGGCGCCGGTGGTGGCGGCCAGGCCCAGGAGCGCAACCTCGGATGCGGTGTCGAAGCCGAGGCCGAACAGCAGGCCGAGCGGATACATGTGCCAGCTGTGACGAATGGCACGCAGCATCGGGCGGAAGAGGCGGGCCAGCAGGCCGCGGCTGTTCAGGAACTCCTCGAGCGTCTCCTCGCTGTAGGCACCGCCTCGTGAGACGCGCCGGAACATGCGGTAGACGTCGATCAGCACGATCAGGTTGATGAGCCCGATGATCAGCAGGAACGCCGCCGACACGCTGGTGCCGATGAGGCCGCCGATCTCCTGGAAGGCCGGGATGTCGGTGATCACCGAGGCCGAGATGGCGATCACCACCGACAGCGCGACCACGATGGTGGAGTGACCGAGCGAGAAGAAGAGCCCGACCCCCACCGGCCGCTGCCCGTCGGACATCAGCTTGCGGGTGGTGTTGTCGATCGCCGCGATGTGGTCGGCATCGACGGCGTGGCGCAGCCCGAAGGTGTAGGCGAGGAACGCGGTCGGGAGGAGGATCGGGTAGGAGATCGACGCGGCCAGCGCGAGGCCCCACGCCACGAGGTTGAAGGCGAACAGGAAGGCGTACATCCGCACGATGCGGGCCCGGATCGGGCCTGGGGTGCGCAGGAGACGGAGAGCGCTGTCGACCATCGGTTCCTCCGCCGGGATTCTAGTGGCGAAACGGGGCTTACTGCAATCCCTTGCAGTAGCGATCTGCTGCTAGAGTACGGGGGAACGCACAGCCCGCATCACATATTTGACTGCCCTGCGCGGGGGTCGCACACTCACGCTCGATCCAACATCCGCCCTCGCCCCTTGTCGAGCATGCCGCAGACCACCATCTACGTCGCGCCCCGGCTCGCCGGGACGCTGGGGACCATCCCACCGGCCATCGCCACCGATGAGCTCGCGCGCCTCTTCGGTCGCAGCGCCGCGCTGGCGGGTGTCTCGCTGACGGTCGAGATGGGCCGCACGGTCGCCCTGCTGGGGCCTAATGGGGCGGGGAAGACCACGCTGCTGCGGATCTGCGCCACAGCCGTCCAACCCTCCTTCGGCACGCTGGCGATCGACGGCATCGATGCGCTGCTCTACCCGGAGCAGGTCCGGCCGCGCGTCGTCTATCTCTCGCACGCCACGGCCCACTACGACGATCTGAGCGCCGAGGAGAACCTTCGGTTCGCGGCGGTCATGTTCGGCTGGGGCGTCCGCGAGGGAGCGGGCGTGGCGCGTGAGGCGCTCGACACGGTTGGGCTGGCTTCCGTCGCCGGCGCGCGGGTCCGCACCTTTTCGGCCGGCATGCGCAAGCGCCTGGCGCTCGCCCGTGTTCTGGTCGCGCGTCCCTCACTTCTCCTGCTGGACGAGCCGCATGCCGCGCTGGACGATGACGGCATGGCGCTCGTCGACCGGCTGATCGGCCTCTGGCATGAGGCGGGGGTGACCGTGATGGTCGCCTCGCACCAGTCGGAGCGGGTTGTCGGACTGGCCGATGCCACCGTCCGCCTCGACGGCGGCCTGCTGGCCGAGGTGACCGGCGCCGGCGTCAGTGCCGGACCGGTGGGAGCGTCGGCGCGTCCCCGCGCGATCGCGGTCGGGACGGATCGTTGAACGACCTGCGTCGCGGCCTCACTGTGGCGCTGGCCATCGCGCGCAAGGACGCTCTCTCCGAGCTGCGCGGAAGGCAGGCGGCCGGCTCGACGCTCTTCTTCGCCGCCATCGTGCTGCTCCTCTTCGGTTTCGCGCTCGGACCCGACTCGCGGCGCCTGGCCGAGGCGGCGCCCGGCCTGCTCTGGCTGGCGATCGTCTTCGGCGGCCTCCTGACGGTGGCACGCCTCCACCAGCTGGAGGCCGATGACGGGGCGCTCGAGCAGCTCGCCCTCTACCCGGTTGACCGGCGCGCGATCTACGCCGGCAAGGCGCTCGCCGGCGCGGCGGCCATGCTCGTGCTCGGCGGCCTGCTGCTGCCGGTGGTGGCCATCCTGTACGCGATCCCGATCGGGGCGGCCTGGCTGCCGCTGCTGGTCGCCGTGCTGCTGGGAGCCATCGGCTTTGGGGCGGTCGGCACCGCCTACGCCGGGCTGACGGTGCGCATGCGCGCCCGCGAGGTGATGCTACCGCTCCTGATGCTGCCGATCGTGGCGCCGCTCCTGCTGGCCGCCGTGAAGGCCACCGTGGCCGCGCTCGCCGGCGATCCGCTCGGCGAGCTGGGATCCTGGCTGCAGCTGCTGCTCGCTTTCGACGTCATCATGCTCGTCGTCGGAGCCGGCACCTACGGCTTCCTGCTGGAGGAGTGATGAGAACCCGCGTCCTGGGCTTCGTGGCGCTGACGGCCGTGATTGCGGCGACGATCAACGGCCTCTTCATCGTGCCGGCTGATCTCAACCAGGGCGATGCCCAGCGGATCATGTACGTGCACGTCGCATCGGCCTGGCTGGCATATGCCTCGTTCGGGGTCACCGCGCTGGCCGGGATCGGCTACCTGATCTGGCGCGACCTTCGACTGGATGCCGTCGCGCTGGCGGGAGCGGAGGTGGGCGTGATCTTCACGGCCTTCGCGATCTGGGGCGGGATGATGTGGGGCCGCCCGGTGTGGGGCGTCTACTGGCAGTGGGAGGACCCGCGGCTGACCACCACCGCCCTGCTGCTGGCGCTGTACATCGGCTATCTCCTGCTGCGACGACTCACCGATGACCCGCCGCGCCGCGCCGCGCGCGCCGCGGTGGTCGGCCTGATCGCCGCGGTCGACATCCCCATCGTCCACTTCAGCGTGATCTGGTGGCGCGGCCTGCACCAGGGCGCGACGATCGGCGATCCGGCGAAGATCCTCAATCCGAGCGCTCCGCTGCAGTTCGTGCTGGCGCTGCTCGGGATGCTCGGCGCCTTCACGCTGGCCTGGGTCTACCTGATGATCCGCCGCTACCAGCTGGCCAGGCTGGAATGGCGGCTCGAGGAGGACGCCCGCCTGGGCCGCGTCAACGCGGCGCGCCGTGCCGGCGCTCCCGTCAGCGCGAGCGAGGAGCCGGCCCGATGATGGACGTTGGCTTCGTGATCGCCGGATACGGGGTGATCCTGGGCGGCATCGCGCTCTACGCCGCGTTCCTGGTTCGGCGGTTGCGCACCGCCCGCAACGCCGAGGCTGATTCCGCGCCACCCGTCGACCGACTGCGATGACCCTGGCGCGTCCGGTCCTGCCGCCCCTGCCGCCGCGTGGGCGTCGCTGGGGTGTCCTGCTGGGAGTGGCGGTGGTTGTGGCGGTGATCGCCTATCTCGCGCTGAGCAGCGTCGGCAACGCACTCGTCTATTACGTCACGCCCACCGAACTGCTGGCACGCGGCGACTACGCCATGGACCACCCCGTCCGAGTGGGCGGCCTCGTGAAGGTGGGGAGCGTGATCGAAGACCCAGCCGGCCTGACCTTTACGCTGACGGACGGCACGACCGAGTTGACGGTCCGCAGCACGGCGCTGCCCACGCGGTCATTCCGCGAAGGAGCCGGCGCGGTGGTCGAGGGGACGCTCAACGTCGAAGGTCTGTTCGAGGCATCGCAGGTGATCGTCAAGCACGACGAGAACTACGTCGCGCCGTCGCCGGGGGAGCTTCCGACCGAGGGGTTCGACCCCGGCACATGATCCCGACCCTTGGGCACCTGGCCGTGGTGATTGGTCTGGCCGCGACCCTCTACGCCGCAGGCGCCTTCGTGGTGGCCGGTCGTACGGGGGACGCCACGGTGCTGCTGACGGCACGGCGGGCCATCTACGCCGCCTTCGCGCTGGTTGCCTTCGCCTGCCTGGCGATGGTCGTGTCGCTCCTGTCGCATGACTTCAGCGTGCTCTACGTGGCACGCAACAACGCCACCACCACGCCGCCCTTCTACTCGGTCATCTCGCTGTGGGCCGCGCTGGAGGGCTCGATCCTGTTCTGGACCCTCCTGGCCACCGGCTGGGCGAGCCTGCTCCTGTATCGGTACCGCAACCGGCTGCCGGCGCTGATGCCCTGGGTCGGCGCCACGCTGGCGCTGGGGATCGCCTTCTTCTTCGCGGTGATGGCCTGGCCGGGCGACCCGTTCGTGCGGGTGACCCCCATCGGTCTCGAGGGAAATGGACCCAATGCCCTGCTCCAGAACCACCCGTTCATGGGGCTCCACCCGCCGCTCCTGTACCTGGGCTACACCGGGATGGCAGTCCCGTTCGCCTTTGGCATCGCGGCGCTCATCACGCGCCGCACCGACGAAGAGTGGCTCGCCGTCGTGCGCCGCTGGACGCTGGTGCCGTGGATCTTCCTGACGATGGGGATCGTGGCCGGGGCCTGGTGGAGCTACGCGGTGCTGGGCTGGGGTGGCTACTGGGCCTGGGACCCGGTCGAGAACGCGGCACTGCTGCCGTGGCTGACGGCGACCGCCTTCATCCATTCGTCGATGGTCGCCGAGCGGCGCGGCACGCTTCGCACCTGGACCCATACGCTGGTGATCGCCACCTTCGTGCTGACCCTGGTCGGCACCTTCCTGACCCGATCGGGGGTGGTGATCAGCGTGCACTCGTTCACCTCGTCGTCGATCGGGGCCTGGTTCGCCGCCGCCATTCTGGTCACCCTCGCCGTGGCGCTGGGACTGCTGGTCTGGCGCCTGCCGGAGCTGGGAGACCGCCGACCGCCGGGGGCGGTGGTGAGCCGCGAATCGGCATTCCTCTTCAACAACGTGCTCTTCCTGGCGATCACCTTCGCGGTCCTCTTCGGCACGCTCTACCCCGTCCTGGTGGAGGCGACCAGCGGGTCGCGCGCCAGCGTGGGCGCGCCGTGGTTCAACCGCGTCAACGCGCCGATCTTCGTGGCGCTCCTCTTTTTGACCGGCGTCGGGCCGGCCCTGCCGTGGGGTGGAGCATCGTGGGCAACGGTGCGCGAGCGCTTCGCTTTCCCGATCCTGGCCGGCGTGGGCTCGTTGGTCGCCGCCTGGGCGCTCGGCGTGCGCGAGCCGGCACCGCTCGGCGTCATGGGCCTGGCCGCCTTCGTGCTGGTGGTGATGGGCGACGAGGTGCTGCGCGGTACACGAGCGCGCGGACGCGCGCGGGGGGAGGCACTGCCGGTGGCCGTGCTGCACCTGGCAACACGGAATCGGCGCCGCTACGGAGGCTACCTGGCGCACGTGGGGATCTGCGTCATGGCCGTTGCCATCGCGGTCTCGGCCACGCTCGGGATCGAGCGCACCGCGACCCTGCAACGGGGGGAGAGGGTGGTCATCGGTGCCTACACGCTCACCTACGACCAGCTTGTCACCGAGCGCCTGGCCGACGATCCACGTGTGGTGGAGACCCGTGCCGAGCTGACGCTGGCCGGCCCTCAGGCGGGGCAGGTGAAGACAGCGCTGCGCGACTACCCCAACTCCTCGACCGCGATCGCCACGCCGGCGGTGCGCAACGCGCTCGCCGAGGATCTGTACGTGACGCTGCTCGCCTACGACACCGCCACGGGATCGGTCACGCTGCACGTCTTCGTAAATCCACTGGTGAGCTGGATCTGGGCCGGTGGCGCGATCGTCGCGCTCGGCGCGCTGTTCGCCATCTGGCCCGATCGTCGGCGCCGGGTCGTCGAGGCCGCGCTGGCCAGGGGAGCCTGACCCATGGCTGCAAGCGCACCACGCGGCACGCTCGTTCGCTGGCTGGTGGTTCCGCTCGTGGTCCTGCCGCTGGGCTGGCTGCTCTTCCGCGGGCTCGGCAGTGATCCGCGCGAGATCCGCTCGCCCCTGATCGGCCAACCGCTGCCCTCCTTCTCGGCATCAACCCTGGACGGAGCGACCCTCTCTTCCGACCAGCTGACAGGCAAGGTGACGGTGGTGAACGTATGGGCCAGCTGGTGCCCGCCGTGCGTTGACGAGCACCCGGTGCTGCT